>NZ_JAOBZT010000085.1:0-16410 GCF_029839005.1 Stenotrophomonas sp. GD03958
GCGAGCGCGGTGGGTTGGCTCTTGGAAGCACGAGCAGAAGCAGTGCGGACCAACGGTCCGCACCCACCAAAGCAGAAGACACCACAGCAGCGGCGCGCTGCTTCCGAAGCCATGAACCCCCGCCTTTGCCCCCGCTTTCGGGCGGTCCGGCCGCGCCCGCAGGAAACTGTCAGGGATGGGGAAGGGCGGCAGGGCAGGACCGCGAGGCGCATGGATGCGCCGACCGAGCCCCCATGGATGGGTTTACGGCGTGTCCTGCCCTGCCGCCCTTCCCCATCCAAGCCGATACCAAACAAGGCGCCGCCCGCCCCCCCGATGAACCGTCCCCACAGGACGACCCACCCCCCGGTCGGGTACGATGCTCGCCCCCCGTTCGGGACGCTGTACGCAATGAGCAAGAACAACGAAAAGGCCGCCCCGCAGGGCGACGTGACCCAGGACCAGGCCGAGGATGCCGTGCGCACCCTGCTGCGCTGGGCCGGTGAGGACCCGTCCCGTGAAGGCCTGCTGGATACCCCCCGCCGTGTCGCCGAAGCCTATGGCGACTGGTTCAGCGGTTACCGCGACGACCCGCGCGCCTACATGGAGCGGACCTTCGAGGAAGTGGCCGGCTACGACGAACTGATCGTCCTGCGTGACATCGAGTACGAAAGCCACTGCGAACACCACATGGCGCCGATCATCGGCTGCGTGCATGTCGGCTACCTGCCGGCCGGCAAGGTGGTGGGCATCAGCAAGCTGGCCCGCGTCGTCGAAGCCTACGCCCGCCGTTTCCAAGTGCAGGAGAAGATGACTGCGCAGATCGCCCAGTGCATCCAGGACGTGCTGCAGCCGATCGGCGTCGGCGTGGTCGTCGAAGGCGCCCACGAATGCATGACCACCCGCGGCATCCACAAGCGCGGCGTCAGCATGGTCACCTCCAAGATGCTGGGCAGCTTCCGCGACGACGCGCGTACCCGCGCCGAGTTCCTGCGCTTCATCGAAGTGGGCGGCAAGCGCTGAGCCGCTTGCCCGCACCGCGCCGGCCCCTGGTGGCCGGCATGCCCACGGCTGCCCACGCAGCCGCCGTGGGTGGCTGCTTGTCCCCACCAGACCTCATGACTCTTTTCGCTGCATGAAGCATCGCGAACGCATTGCCCGTTACCGTCACCTGCGCGAACAGCCCCAGTGGAAGCTGCTTGCCGCCGACCATGCCCCGGAAATCATCGGCCTGTTGCAGGGCCTGCTGATGGACGGCGAGCGCACGTTGCCTTCGTCGGTGCTCAACGAGCGCCTGCAGCGTGCGCTGGACCAGCTCAACGGCGACGAACTGTCGCGTGAGCTGCCGCGTACCGCGCAGGCCTACATCGCGCACTGGCTGGCCCAGGGCTGGCTGGAACGCCGCCTGCCCGAAGGCGCCGACCAGGAGCAGTACGAGCTGTCGACCGCAGCGCTACAGGCGATCCGCTTCGCCGACGGCCTCGAGCAGGCTCGCGTGGCCGCTACCGAGAGCCGCCTGGCACTGGTCATCGAACAGCTCTCGCAGCTGGCCGCGCAGACCGAATCCGATCCGGACGCACGCCTGTCGGCACTGCGCGACGAGCGCGACCGCATCGACGCCGAGATCGCCCGCGTCGGCGCCGGCCGCGTCACCGCGCTGGATGGCAAGCGCGCCCTGGAACGTGCGCGCCAGATCATCGGCCTGGCCGACGAGCTGACCGAGGATTTCCGGCGCGTGCGCGATGACTTCGAGCAGCTCAACCGCGAGTTCCGCGAACGCATCATCGACGATGAAGGCGAGCGCGGCGACGTGCTGTCGCAGCTGTTCGAAGGCGTGGACGTGATCGGCGAGAGTGATGCCGGGCGCAGCTTCCAGGCCTTCTGGCGCCTGCTCAATGACGCCGAGCAGAGCGCCCAGCTCGATGCCGCGCTGGAAGCGGTGCTGGCGCGTGGCTTTGCCCGGCGCCTGGACCGCAACGAGCGCAACTTCCTGCGCGGCTTCACCAGCACCATGCTCGAGCGCGGTGGCCAGGTGCACGACGTGCTGCAGCACTTCGCGCGCAGCCTGCGCGGCTTCGTACAGAGCCGTGGCTATCTGGAGCAGCGCCGCCTCAACCAGCTGCTCAAGCAGGCGCAGTCCGAAGCGCTGGCGCTGCGTGACGAGTTCCCCGCACAACGCGGCATCGGCCGCGACCTGCAGCTGACCACCAGCCGCCTGCGTTCGTGGTCGCAATGGAAGCTGCACGATCCGCGCAGTGCCCAGGTCGATGGCAACGTCGAGTACAACGACGCGGCCGCGATCAGTCTGGAAAGCGTCGGCGATCTGGTGGCTTCGTCCGAAATCGATTTCCGCACCCTGCGCCGCGACCTGCACGACCTGCTCGATGCACAGCCGCGACTCAGCATCGCCCAGGCCCTGTCGCAGCGCGAAGCGCCGCAGGGCCTCGGCAGCGTCATCGGCTACCTGTCGCTGGGCACGCGTTTCGGCAATGTGGTCGCCGGCGAGCAGGAGCTTGCGCAATGGCGCGGTGGCGACGGCCAGATCCGCCGCGCCCGCATCCCGCTGGTTTGGTTCACCCAGGAGAGACGCCATGAGCTGGCATGAAGATCCCATCGAAGCACCGCAGGCCGACGTGGCGGAAGACGCCTACGAGGCCGAGCCGGCGGCGACCATGGCGCAGCCCCGCCGTGGCAACGACGTGTACTACCTCGGCGACACCGGGCGCCTGCCGCTGGATGCGCGCCGCGCGCTGTGCCAGCTGCTGATCGGCCCCAGCATCGACCAGCTGCGCCACGCCAAGCTGTGGCCGGCGCTGATCCGCAGCGAAGCGGCCATCCGCTCATCGCTGGCGGACCTGTTCCTGGAACTGGTGCTCGACCGCGACAGCGGCGTGGCGTTCACCCGCCAGGCCGATACCGAAGACGTTGATGCGCCGGTGCTGCTGCGCACCTCGCCGCTGACCTTCATCGACTCGGTGCTGCTGCTGTACCTGCGCCAGCAGCTGGCCGAGGCCGATGCACGCGGCAACCGCGCGGTGGTCGCCGACGCCGAGATGGCCGAAGCGCTGGCCATCTACGAAAAGAACCTGTCCACCGACCGCGCCGGTTTCAACCGCCGCGTTGCCTCGGCGGTGCAGAAGATGAAGGACAACCACATCCTGACCCGCCTCAGCGGCCAGGACGACCGCCACGAAGTCTCGCCGGCGCTGAAGCTGCTGTTCTCCGCCGAAGACGTGTCCCAGCTTTCGGCGGTCTACCGCCAGCTGCGCGAAACCCCGGCCGCCGAGGCCTGAGAGACCCGACCATCGCATGGCTATCTCCAAGCACACTCCCGCCCTGTTCAACGAAGGCCTGCCGGACCCGCGCCTGCAGCAGTTCCGCATGCGCCGCCTGCAGGTGCACAACTGGGGCACCTTCAACGGCCTGACCGAAGTGCCGATCGCCGAGCGCGGCTTCCTGTTCGTCGGCCGCTCCGGCTCGGGCAAGTCGACCCTGCTCGATGCCATGTCCGCGCTGCTGACGCCGCCGGCCATCGTCGACTTCAACGCCGCTGCGCGTGAAGCCGAGCGCAGTGGCCGCGACCGCAACCTGGTGTCCTACGTGCGTGGCGCCTGGGCCGACCAGCAGGACAGCGGCACCGGCGAGATCGCCACCCAGTACCTGCGCAAGGGTGCCACCTGGACCGCACTGGTGCTGGAATACCGCGCCGGCGATGGCCGCGTGGTCAGCCTGGTGCGCCTGCTGTGGATCTCCGGCAACGGCACCTCGGCCGGCGATGTGCGCAAGCACTACATGATCGCCGAACGTCCGTTCGACATCGCCAAGGATCTCGGTGGCTTCGACCTGGACCTGCGCAAGCTCAAGCAGAAGCTGCCGGACCTGCACCATTTCGACACCTTCTCCGGCTACGCCGAGCGCTTCCGCGACCTGCTCGGCATCGACAACGAGATGGCGCTGCGCCTGCTGCACAAGACGCAGTCGGCGAAGAACCTGGGCGACCTGAACGTCTTCCTGCGCGACTTCATGCTCGACACGCCGAAGACCTTCGACGCCGCCGAGCGCCTGGTCAGCGACTTCGCCGAGCTCGATGGCGCGCACCAGGCGGTGGTCACCGCCCGCCGCCAGGTGGAAACCCTGCTGCCGGCGCGCGCCTACTACAACGACCTGAAGGAAATGCACCGCCGGCGCGGTGACGACGAAGCCTTGAAACTTGGCGTCGACAGCTTCCGCGAAAGCCGCCGCCAGGCGCTGATCGAAGCGCGCCTGCGCGAGATGGACGTGCGTGACCGCGGCCTGCTTGGCGAAGAAGCCCAGCGCCGTGCTGCACTGGACAATCACACCGAGCGCCTGGCCGAACTGGAGCTGCAGCGCCGCCAGCAGGGCGGTGAGCGCATTGAGGAACTGGAACGCGAGCAGGGTCGTGCCGAAGCTGAGCGCGACCGGCGCCAGGCCAAGCGCGAGCAGGCACGCCAGGCGGCACAGCAGCTGGGGGCCGAACTGCCGGACGACGCGCACGGTTTCGCCGAACTGGTCGAGCGCGCGCAGAACGAGCTGCAGGATCGCCAGCGTGCCTCCTCGGCACTGGACGATGCGATCAGTGATCGCCTCGGTGGCAAGCGCGATGACGAGCGCCGTTTCGGCGAAGTCCGTGCCGAACTCGAAGCGATGCAGCGCACACCGTCCAACATCCCGGCGCCGATGCAGAAGCTGCGTGCGCGCCTGGCCGAAGAGACCGGCATCGCCGAGGCAGCGTTGCCGTTCGTAGGTGAACTGATCCAGGTCCGCGCGGAAGAGCAGGGCTGGCAGGGTGCCATCGAGCGCGTGCTGGGCGGTTTCGCGCTGTCGCTGCTGGTCGACGACAAGCACTACAACGATGTTGCCGAGTGGGTGAACCGCACTCACCTGGGCATGCGCTTCACCTACTACCGCGTGCGCCGCAACGATGATGCGTTCGCGCGCGAACCCTCGGCGAAATCGCTGCTGCACAAGCTTGAACTGCGCGAGCATGTGTTCGAAAGCTGGCTGCGCCGGGAGCTGGGCAAGCGCTTCGACTACGAATGCGTGGATGCCAAGCAACTGCGCAACGTCGACCGCGGCATCACCCGCGAAGGCCAGGTCAAGCATCCAGGTGACCGTTTCGAGAAGGACGACCGCAGTGCAGTGGGCGACCGCCGCCGCTGGATCCTCGGCTTCAACAACCACGACAAGGTCGGCGCCTTCGAGCGCGAAGCCCAGGAACTGGCCAAGCGCATCGCCAGCTGCGAGACCGACATCGCGCGCCTGCGCGGGCAACGTGACCGCGACAACGAACGACGCCTGGCCTGCCACGAGCTGGTCAGCATCAACTGGAACGAGATCGACATCGCCGCTCCGCAGCAGCGCCTGAGCGATATCGAGGCCACCCTGCGCGACCTGCGCGAAGGCAACGCCGACCTCGCCAGGCTGGCCAAGCAGATCGACGCCGTGCGTGCGGATATCGAACAGGCACGCCGCACCTATGAGGACGTTCGCGTCGAACGCGGCCAGCTGGTCAAGGAGCGCGACCGTCTCGATCGCGCCCGCCAGCAGAGCCGTGCACTGGTGCTGCCGACCCTGGCCCAGGAGCAGGAAGCCGGCCTTGCCGAGCGCCTGCAGGAGCAGGGTCCGCTCAGCCTGGAAACGCTCGAAGCGCACATGCGCCAGGTCAGCAACGCGCTGAACGAGCAGCTGTCGTCCTCGCAGCAGGACCTCAACCGCATCGAGAACCAGCTGACCGGCTGCTTCCGCCGCTTCATCCAGCAGTGGCCGGAGGAGTCGGGTGACTTCACCGTCTCGGTGGCCTCGGCCGAGGACTTCCTCGCCCGCCTCGAACGCCTGGAACGCGATGGCCTGCCGCAGCACGAAGAGCGCTTCTTCGATCTGCTGCAGAACCAGAGCAAGAACAACCTGCTGGCCCTGCAGCGCCACAGCGCCGAAGCCCGGAAGTCGATCGGACAGCGCCTGGATGAAGTGAATGCCAGTCTGGAGCAGGTGCCGTTCAACCGTGGCACGCTGCTGACCATCGAACTGAGCGACCGCCGCCTGCCGGAAGTCGCCGAGTTCCACCTGCAGCTGCGCGAGGTGCTGTCGCAGCAACAGACCGAGCAGCGTGAACTGGCCGAATCGCAGTTCACCGTGCTGCGCCAGCTGGTCAACCGACTGGGCTCGCAGGAAGGCGAGGACAAGCGCTGGCGGGAGCTGGTGCTGGACGTGCGCATGCACGTGGAGTTCATCGGCGTCGAGCTGGATGCAGAAACGCGCCAGCAGGTGGAGATCTACCGCAGTGGCGCCGGCAAGTCCGGTGGCCAGCGCCAGAAGCTCGCCACCACCTGCCTGGCGGCAGCGCTGCGCTACCAGCTCGGCGGCGCCGACAGCCAGCTGCCCAGCTACGCGGCGGTCGTGCTCGACGAGGCCTTCGACAAGGCCGACAACGAGTTCACCGCGCTGGCGATGAACATCTTCGACAACTTCGGCTTCCAGATGGTGGTCGCCACCCCGCTGAAGTCGGTGATGACGCTTGAACCGTTCATCGGCGGCGCCTGCTTCGTCGAAATCAGCGGCCGCCACGACTCCGGGGTGTTGCTGATCGAGTACGACGAAGAAGGCAAGCGCCTGAAGCTGCCCGAGCGCAGTCGCCAGCAGGCCAACGAACCGGAAGAAGCCGAGGCCTGACCCGGCCGATCGAATGGGAAATGCCGGCCAGTGGCCGGCACCACCCATGGGCGGGTTTCACGACCCGGTAGTGCCGGCCGCTGGCCGGCAACCGCTTTCACGAACCGCGGAACGTGTCCCACGCCATCCGCGCGATCAGCACCACCACCAGCCCCACGAACAGCTTGCGGATGAACGGCGTGCCGCCCTTCAGCGCCAGGCGCGTGCCTACCACCGAACCGATGATGTTGGCTGCGGCCATCGGCAGCGCGAACAGCCACAGGATGTTGCCGGTCGGCACGAAGAACGAGATCGCTGCCACGTTGGTCGCCAGGTTCACGACCTTCGATGCCGCTGACGCGCGCAGGAAATCCAGCCCGAAGAAGCGTACGAACAGGAAGATCAGGAAGCTGCCGGTACCCGGCCCGAAGAATCCATCGTAGAAGCCGATCGCCGCACCGATCGCCAGTGCGATCACCAGTTCGCGGCGGCCGATCTCCTGTGGCCGGTGCAACGCGCCGAAGTCCTTCTTCCACAGCGTGTAGGCCAGCATCGCGATCAGCAGGACCAGCACCAGCGGGCGCACCGCGTCCTTGGGCAGCAGGCTTACCGCAGTGGCCCCGGCGAAGGAGAAGATGAAGGCGGTACCGGCCGCGAACAGTACCGGCTTCCACGGGAAACGCACGTTGCGCGCGTAACGCCAGGCAGCCGCACCGGTACCGAACATCGAACTGAACTTGTTGGTGCCGAACAGCATCGCCGGTGTCTGCTGCGGCAGCACCGTGAACAGTCCCGGCAGCTGCACCAGGCCACCGCCACCGACGGCGGCATCCACAAGACCGGCGATGAAGGCGATCACCACCAGCCACCACAACTCGGGGGGAACCAGTTCCAGCACGGCGATCAATCAAGGTGGGGGCGCGACAGCATACGCCCTTCGCCGATGGATGCTGGCGGCGCCCCGCGCGACAATGCGCGCATGAGCCGAAAACCTGCCGATCCCTGTCCCTGCGGGCTACCCGCGGAGTACGCCGCCTGCTGTGGCCGTTTCCATGCCGGCGACACCGTCCCCGACGCCGAACGCCTCATGCGTTCGCGCTACAGCGCGTACGTGCGGGGCCTCGCAGGCTACCTGCGCCAGAGCTGGCATCCGGACACGCGTCCGGTCGAGTTGTCGCTGGAAGACACGCCCGGGCAGCGTACGCACTGGCTGGGCCTGACCGTCCATGAGCACACCGTCACCGGCGCTGACAGCGCCGAGGTGAGGTTCACCGCCCGCTACCGGGTAGGCGGCGGCAGCGCGGTGAAGATGACCGAACACAGCCGCTTCCTGCGCATCGACGGTCGCTGGTACTACCTCGACGCAGTCTGAGCCTCAGCCCGCTGCCCGGCGTTCGCCCGGATCTGGTTGCGGCCGCCGTCCTTGGCGGCGTACAGCGCCCGGTCGGCGGCCTTGACCACCGCTGCCGGGCGCGGGTCCACAAGGCTGTCGGCCAGGCCGATGCTCACCGTCACCTGCACCACCGGGCCGCTGCCGCCGCGCCCGCGTTGCTGACGCCCGGCGTCATCGTCGCGGCTGCGGGTGCTGCGGTCGCGCAGCTGCATGCGGGTGTCCTCGATGCTCTGCCGCAAGGCTTCCACGGCCTCCATGCAGGCGTCGGCCGGCTGGCCCAGGAACACCACCGCGAACTCCTCGCCGCCGTAGCGGAACGCACGTCCACCATCACCCACCCGCGCCAGGCGGGAGGCCACCAGCCGCAGCACGTCGTCACCGGTGTCGTGGCCGTGGGTGTCGTTGAACGATTTGAAGTGGTCCACGTCCACCATCGCGATGCTGTAGGTGCCGCGCGCCCGTTGCAGGGTCTCATTGAAGGCGCGGCGCCCCGGCAAGCCGGTCAGTTCGTCGCGGAACGCCATGTGGAACGACTCCTGCAGCATCGCGCCCAGCATCAGCAGCAGGGCCGCACTGGCCAGCGCAGGCAGCAGCACCGGCTGCAGGAAGACCCTCGGCAGCATCCACCACAGGCACAGCAGCGCCAGCAGCATAGCCGTGTGCAGCGGCCGCGGATGCCGCCATGCCTGCCAACCCAGCGCCGCCGTGGCCAGCAGGAACAGCAGCGCCGGCAGCTGCGCCAGCGCGTTCCAGTCGGCCGGGATCCACGCCCAATGACGGTTCGACAGCAGATCATGCATGCCGCGCGGCTGCTGCGCGGCCAGCAGCAGGAAGATCAGCAATGCCGTACTGCTGGCGACGGAGCGCAACAGCAGGTCGTGCCTGCGCCGCCCACGCTCCGGCCACAACGACAGGCCGGCGAACAGCAACGGCAGCCACGCCGAGATGGCATGGAAGCGCAGCGGTGTCAGCGCGCTGACATGGCCGCTGCGCAGGTAGCCGCCGACATCCTGGTGCAGGATCGCGAACATGACTGCCACCACCAACAGCAGGCAGAGCGCACGCACCTGGTGGTAGAGAAGGGCCAGGCCGGCACCGAGGCAGGCAAGCAGCCAGGGCAGAACGCGTTGGGCCGGACTGGCCACGTCTTCGTTGCCCAACGCCGCCCACAGCACCACGGCAACCAGCACGGCGGGCAGCACGAACAGGTAGTGCGCAGGCTGGCGGAGCGGATGCAGGGGCAATCAGGAATTCCAGCGCGGTGACGACGCGGCCGCAGCATTGCCGTTAGCGGCGTTCGGGGCGGCTTCTTGAATGCGGCAGGCCCATCCATGTGAACGAAGTGACGCCGTACCATGACATCGCACTCACCTGCCGGCACCGATGCTGTCGGCATGGACAGCGTACCCGCCGCCGTCGCTGCCCCGCAGCACGATCTCGCCCACCAGTTCGCACGCGTGCGTGCGCGCAGCATGCAACTGGCCGGCCCGCTCAGCGCCGAGGACGCCATGCTGCAGAGCATGGCCGATGCCAGCCCCAGCAAGTGGCACCTGGCCCACACCACCTGGTTCTTCGAACGCTTCGTGCTGGCCGGCTTCCCGGCTGCGCCTGCACATGACCCTGCATGGGACTACCTGTTCAACAGCTACTACAAGAGTATCGGCCCGGCCCATGCCCGGCCGCAGCGCGGCCTCCTCTCACGGCCTTCGCTCCAGCAGGTGCATGACTATCGCCAGCAGGTCGATGCACAGGTGCAGTCGCGGCTATCGGCAGGTGACCTGGACCCACACGCGCTGCACAACCTGCAGCTGGGCCTGCAGCACGAACAACAGCATCAGGAGTTGTTGTTGACCGACATCAAGCACGCGTTCTGGTGCAATCCGCTGCAGCCGGCCTACCGCGAGGACCTGCCCACCCCCCCTGGCGCTGCCAGTGCACAGGGCTGGATCGAATCACCCGAGCGCATCGTTACCGTCGGCGCTGCAGCCTGGCCGCAGCACGCTGCGTTTGCCTACGACAACGAATCGCCGCCGCACCGCGTGCTGCTGCCGGCACATGCTCTGGCCGAACGTCCCGTCAGCAATGCCGAGTACCGTGCTTTCATCGATGCCGGCGGCTACCGCGAACCGCGCTGGTGGCTCAGTGAAGGCTGGGCATTGCGTGAAGCCGAGGACTGGCAGCACCCGCTGTACTGGGATGACACCCTGCAGCGCGAATACACCCTGGGCGGTTGGCGCGAACTGGATCCGCACGCGCCGGTCTGCCATCTCAGCTACTTCGAGGCCGATGCCTGTGCCCGCTGGGCCGGGGCACGCCTGCCCAGCGAGTTCGAGTGGGAGGCCGCGGCCGCGTCTCAGGCGGTGCGGGGCCACTTTGCCGATGACGATCACCTGCACCCGCAGGCGGAGCAGGGCAGCGGCCTGCGCCAGCTGTTCGGTGATGTCTGGGAGTGGACTCACAGCGCGTATGGCGCCTATCCCGGCTACCGCCCTTTCGCGGGCAACCTCGGTGAGTACAACGGCAAGTTCATGTGCGGCCAATGGGTGCTGCGCGGCGGCAGCTGCGTCACGCCACGGGGCCATGTGCGCGCCAGCTATCGCAATTTCTTCATGCCGCCGGCGCGCTGGCAGTTCTCCGGACTGCGCCTGGCCAGGGACCTCACATGAGCACCGTGCACGACGCGCTGCAGGCGTTGACCGACCTCACCCCCGGCCGCCAGCAGATCCTCACCGACGTGGTGGCCGGGTTGTCGCGCACACCGCGCCAGCTGCCATCCAAGTATTTCTACGATGCACGCGGCTCACGCCTGTTCGAGCAGATCACGCAGACCTGCGAGTACTACCCCACGCGTACCGAGCTGGCGCTGCTGGCGCGGGTGCTGCCGGACATCGCCCGCAGCGTCGGTCCTCATGTTCATGTGGTGGAGCTGGGCAGCGGCAGTGGCCGCAAGACCGCGCTGCTGCTGGCGGCACTGCAGGACCCCGTGGCCTACACCCCCATCGAGATCTCGCGCGCCGCGCTGCTGTCCAGCATCGACCATCTGGCCCCGGCGCTGCCGGACGTCGAGATGCTGCCGGTCTGTGCCGACTTCACCCGCGCGGTCGCCGTCCCGGCACCGGAACGCGAGCCTGCGCGGCGCCTGTTGTTCTTCCCGGGCTCCACGTTGGGCAATTTCGTCGAAGAGGATGCCGTCGCACTGCTGCGCGCGATGCGCCAGACCATGGGCCGCGATGGCCTGGCCCTGGTCGGCATCGATCTGCACAAGGACCCGGCATTGATCGAAGCCGCCTACAACGACGTGCAGGGCATCACTGCTGCATTCACCCTCAACCTGCTGGCGCGCCTGAACCGCGAGATCGGCAGCGACTTCGATCTGGACGGCTTCCGCCACCGCGCCCGCTACAGCATCGCGCGGCTGCGCATCGAAACCGATCTGGTCAGCCAGCGCGCACAGGACGTCCGTCTGGATGGCCGCACCTTCCACTTCCAGGCCGACGAGCCGATCCGCGTCGAATACAGCCACAAGTACACCGACGACAGCTTCGAAGCGTTGCTGCTGCCAGCGGGCCTGCAGGTCGTGCGGCGCTGGGATGCTGAAAGCCCGGCCTATGGCCTGCGCCTGCTTCGCGCCCTTTAGCCGCCGCCAGCCCGCGCTGCTTCAGGTTCGCCTACGCTGCGCCTAAGATGGCCCTGCAACGGCAACACGGAGGACGCCATGCCCATTCTGACCACGCTCGGCCTGGCGGCCGTGCTCGCCGCGGCACCCGCTTCGACAGCAGCGCCTGCGGCCAGCAGCGATGCCGCTTTCAGCCGCTGCCTGGCCGTCCTGCAATCGACAGCCGCCAGCCAGGGCATCAGTGCCGACCGCTTCAATGGGATTATCGCCGGGCTCACCCCCGATCCCAGCGTGCTCGGCCTGCTCGACGCGCAGCCGGAATTCACCACGCCGATCTGGGACTACCTGGCCGCGCTGGTCGATCGCCAGCGCGTGGACGATGGGCGCGTCCTGCTGCAGCAGCATCGGGCCCTGCTTGATCGGGTGTCGGCCCAGTACGGCGTCGATCCGGCCACCATCGTCGCGGTCTGGGGCGTGGAGAGCGACTACGGCCGTGTGTTCGGCAAGCGCCCGCTGCTGCAGTCGCTGGCCACGCTGTCCTGTGCCGGCCGCCGCCAGCCCTTCTTCCGTGGTGAGCTGCTGGCCCTGCTCAAGTTGATCGACCGCGGCGACCTGCAGGCACAGGGGCTCACCGGTTCCTGGGCCGGCGCCTTCGGGCATACGCAGTTCATGCCCAGCACCTATGCACGCATCGCCGTGGACGGTGATGGCGATGGCCGCCGCGATCTGGTCGGCAGCATTCCCGATGCGCTGGCCTCCACCGCCAATTACCTCAAGCGCGCCGGCTGGCGCAGCGGAGAGCCGTGGGGCATGGAAGTGCGTATCCCGCCCGGTTTCGACGCCAGCCAGGCCGGGCGCACCCAGCGTCGGGCGCTGGCCGACTGGCGTGCGCAAGGTGTGACCGCATTGGATGGCAGCGCGTTGGCCCCGGCCAACCTGCCTGCCGACGCGCGCGCGGCCCTGCTGCTGCCGGCGGGCGGCAAGGGCCCGGCGTTGCTGGTGTTCCGCAACTACGACGCGATCTACAGCTACAACGCTGCCGAAAGCTACGCGCTGGCGATCGCCACGCTGGCCGACCAGCTGCGTGGCGGCACGGGCCTGGCCACGGCCTGGCCGACCGATGATCCCGGTATCGGCCGCGATGAGCGCCGCCAGCTGCAGACCCTGTTGCTGGCCCGCGGCCACGACATCGGAAGCGCCGACGGCATGATCGGTACGGCCACGCGTCGCGCCATCCAGGTCGAGCAGCAGCGCCTGGGCTGGGCCAACGCAGATGGGCGCGCGGGACAGCGTATCCTTCGCACTCTGCAGAACGCGCCGCGCACTGCACCGGTGCCCACGCGTTTCATGCTTCCCAGCAACTACAGTGCCGTGCAATCGCCGGCCATACGGAGTCGATCCCACGTGCAGCAGATCCAGGGTGTACGCAGCGGGCAGTACCAGGGGCTCGATGCCTGGCTGGTGGAAACCGCCGACGCCAGCGCGGCCATCAGTGTGTTTGGCGGCCAGCTGCTTTCCTTCGTGCCCAAGGGCCAGCCGGATCTGATGTGGCTGTCCCCCCGGCGCGCCGAACTGCCCACGCCGATCCGCGGAGGCAGCCCCGTCTGCTGGCCGTACTTCGGCCGCCAAGGCCAGGGCAACGACGTGCCCGCCCACGGTTTCGTCCGTACCGTGCCGTGGGAACTGCAACAGGCCCGTCGCCTGGACGACGGCAGCATCGAGCTCACGCTGGCACCCCCGGTGCTGCAGAGCCTGGACCTGCGATTGAGGATGACTGTGCGCGTAGGCCGCCAGTTGACCCAGCGACTGATCACCGAGAACGTCGGCAGTTCCCCTGCCAGCATCACCCAGGCGCTGCACAACTATTTCCGCGTGGGTGATGCCAGCGCGGTGGATGTGGACGGCGTGGACGGACTGGACTATCTGGACAAGTTCGAGAACTATGCGACGCCGCGTCGGCAGCAGGGCGCCTGGACGTTGCGCGATCCCCGTGATCCCGGGCGCAGCGACCGCATCTACACGCAGGCCAAGGGTCACTATGTCCTGCGTGATCCGGTGCTGAAACGCCGCATCGACATCCGTACGGAAGGAAGCCGCTCGCTGGTGGCGTGGAATCCCGGTGCCGAGGCTGCAGCGAAGATGGCAGATGTGGGTGAGGGCTGGCGCGACTACGTCTGCCTGGAAGCGGCCAACGCCGGACCCGACGTGGTGACCCTGCCGCCGGGTGGCAGCCATGTGCTGTCACAGACATTGTCCGCGGCACCGTGGACACCGGTAACCCGGTAACGAATCAACGCAGCAAGGATGTTTTCATGCAGGACGCACAGTGGTGGTACGCCAACAGCAGGCAGAGCGAAGGACCGGTTGACCTGGCCGCCCTGCGTCGCCTGCAGCAGGACGGCACGGTGACGGCACGCACGCTGCTGTGGCGCGAAGGCATGCCCTCGTGGCGCCCCTTGGCGGAGCTGGAACAGGATTCAACGCCCATCGAGATGTCGCCGGCTCCGGATATCGACACAGCCCCACCGGTTGAGGTCGTTGCGCCAAGTGTCGGCGATCCGTCCGATCCGTATCGAGCCCCCGCCGCTGCACCGGATACGGCTGCCGCCGCGGGGCTGGAGGGCGAGATGGCCTTGTACGCCAGCGTGGTCGGCGGCAACTTCCCGATCTATCGCCAGCGCTGGCGACTGGATCAGGGCATTGCCACCGCCAGTGGAACCTGGCACTGGCCGGCCTTCCTGCTCGGCCCGATCTGGATGATGTACCGCAGGATGTACCGCCTGGCGGCAATGTGGGTCGGCCTGCTGCTGCTGATCAGCGTGGTGGAGACCTTGCTGGATGTGCCCGAAGGCGTATCGCTGGTCATCACCATCGCGCTCAGCGTCACCACCGGCACCTTTGGCAACACCTGGTACCTGACACACTGCCAACGCCTGATCGCCCAAGCCCGTGCCGTCAGCGGCGGCGATGACGCACGGCTGCGCAGCGAGCTGACCGCACGCGGCGGCACCAGCGTGGTCGCCACACTGGCCGCCATCGTCATCTCGGTGGTGTTGAGCACCGTCGGCGCCGCACTGGCGGGGTAGGACAGGTCAGCGGCCCTGATGCGGCCGCAGCACCAGCAGGCACAGCGCACCGGCCACCAGGCCCCAGAACGCCGAACCGATGCCGGCCAGTGAGACGCCGGAGGCGGTGACCAGGAAGGTGACCAGTGCCGCCTCGCGGTCCTGCTCTACTGCCAGCGCACTGGCCAGGCTGTTGGCGATGGTGCCGAACAACGCGATACCGGCCACGCAGGCCACCAGCTCCTTTGGGAAAGCCGCGAACAGGGCGGCCACGGTGGCACCGAACAGCCCGATGACAATATAGAAAGCCCCAGCGGCCATGGCGGCGGTGTAGCGCCGTGCCGGATCCTCGTGCGCATCACGGCCCATGCAGATCGCGGCCGTGATCGCGGCCAGGTTCAGTGCGTAGGCACCGAACGGCGCCAGCAATGTATTGACCACGCCGATCCAGCCGATCAGCGGCGACACCGGCGCGTCATAGCCGGAGGCACGCATCACTGCCACACCGGGGATGTTCTGCGAGGCCATGGTGACCACGAACAGGGGCAGGGCGATGCTGGCTACCGCAGTCCAGGACAGGGACGGGGTCACCCATTGCGGCACCGCCAGCTGCAGCTGCACCTGCTGTGCGTGCAGCAGGTCACGGCTGGCTGCGACCGCGATGCCGACCAGCAGTGTGGCGATGACCGCATAGCGCGGGAACAAGCGGCGTCCCGCCAGCCAGGTGGCGAACATTGCCAGTGCCAGTACCAGTTGGGAATTCATGGCCACGAACACGTCCAGACCGAAGCGCAGCAGCACGCCGGCCAGCATGCCGGCGGCCAGCGCCATCGGCACCCGCTGCATCAATCGTGCGAACACCCCGGAGAAGCCTGCCAGCATGCCAAGCACCGCAGCGAGCAGGAATGCGCCGGTGGCTTCAGCGAGCGAGTCGCCACCAGCACCGACCACCAGCATCGCCGCGCCCGGTGTCGACCATGCGGTCACCACCGGCACGCGATAGCGCAGCGACAGCCCGATGCAGGTGACACCCATGCCCAGTCCCAGTGCCCACATCCATGAGGCGATCTGTGCCTGGTCGGCACCGACAGCCTGTGCGGCCTGGAACACGATCACTGCGGAACTGGCGAAGCCGACCAGCACGGTGATGAAGCCGGCGACCACGGCCGGCACTGAAAGGTCGCGCCACCATGCTTGCCGCACCTGCATGTTCATTGCCGTCTCTCCTTGTTGCATCCGTGCATTGATAGCTGTTGCGGCGTTGACCGCGCAACGCGCGGGCAACGCCGCAGTGATCTTCGAGCGTACGTCATGCCTGAAGTCGCGGCGCTTCTGTCATCACCATGAAAAAAAAGCCTTGACGAAATCTGCAGGATCTCTAGAATTCGCCCCCTTGCTGCAACGCATCGCTTCCTCGGAAACGGCACGCGATCAGCAACGCCATCACCGGCGAACGAGTTGATCGAACGAAGGTGTTGACGGACTCGGAAAGTCCGGCATAATAGGCGGCTCGCAACGACGAAAGGCCCTCGGGTCCAACGACGAAGCAGCATCGGCAACAACGTCCACTCCGGTGAGACGGCCTTGAAAAAAGGTGTTGACGAAGCGGAAAAGCCGGCTATAATGGGCGGCTTCGCTACGAAGGAAACTTCGCAGCACACGGGAACGGCGCTGAGGCCACTTCCCCT
>NZ_JAOBZT010000086.1:0-15988 GCF_029839005.1 Stenotrophomonas sp. GD03958
TTTCATCCACGCATGGCGTGGATCTACTGGCCACCGGGAATCTGTCGGGGGTGGGGCGGTGTCGGATTGCGGGGTGTCAGCCGCATGGATGCGGCTGCCAAGCCTACATGGACGTACTTGCGGCGTCCCCGCAATCCGACACCGCCCCGCCATACCACGGAATGCCCGCTTTTGACGTTGCCGTTGCCGTTGCATGCAGCCTCTGCAGGTGCAGGGCGCAGCCCTGCCGACCCCCTTAACCTGCCGGTGGGCAGTACGCCTTGATCGCGGCCTCCGCCAGCCCCTTCTGCGCGGTGCGCTGCTCCGGGCTCAACGGGGTATCGGCCTTGCCATCACCATCGGTGTCCTGCATCACCTGGCCGCCACCATCCAGCAAGGCCAGGTTGGCACGGGCGGTGCTGCACTGCTCGGGCACCGGTGCAGCCGGAGTCTGGGTGCTGGCTGCAGTCTGCGGGCTGCGCGCCTGCTCCCGGGTCTCGTACTTTTTGCCGGCCGGCGGGGTCTCCGAATACTGGGTCACGCCATGGGCGTCCTTCCATTTATAGACCGGGCCAGCCACGGCGCTGGCACTGGCCAGCAGCAGCAGGCATCCAAGGCAGGACAGGGCACGCATGGCAAACTCCGCGGAATGGGCGTAGAACGCCGATTGCAGCATTGGCGCCGAGCACTGGCAAGTCGATTAAACTGGATTCCATGGACCCGATCACACCGCCGCCGCGTTCGCGCACGATTTACCTGCTGCCCAACCTGTTCACCACTGCCGGACTGTTCGCCGGCTTCTACGCGATCATCGCCGCGGCCAATGGGGATTTCATCAACGCCAGCATCGCCGTGTTCGTGGCGGCGGTGATGGATGGGCTGGATGGGCGCGTGGCGCGCCTGACCGGCACCAGCAGCGAATTCGGCGTGCAGTACGACTCGCTGGCCGACCTGGTCAGCTTCGGCATGGCTCCGGCGCTGGTGATGTATCACTGGTCGCTGTCGTGGCTGAAGTTCGACGATCCGCTGCTCGGCCGCGTTGGCTGGGCCGTAGCGTTCCTGTACGCGGCCTGCGCGGCACTGCGCCTGGCCCGCTTCAATACCCAGGTGGCGGTGGTCGACAAACGCTGGTTCGTCGGCCTGGCCAGCCCGGCCGCGGCCGGCCTGATGATGTCCTTCGTCTGGGCGTTCGCAGATGGCAACCTGGGCTGGGACGGCAACCAGCTGCGCTACGTGGCGCTGGCGGTGACGATCATCGCGGCGCTGCTGATGGTCAGCCGCATCCGCTTCTGGAGCTTCAAGGGCGGCGGCGCCAAGGGTACCCGTTCCGACCGCGTGCCGTTCCTGGTGCTGGCCCTGGTGCCGGTGGCCATCGCCATCGCGGTCATCGATCTGCCGCGCGTGCTGTTCGCGGTGGGCATCCTGTACGCCCTGTCCGGCCCGGTGATGTGGGCCGTGCAGCGCCTGCGCAAGAAGCCCGAGGCCGCGTGAGCCAGGACCTGCCCGTGCTGTGGTCACCGGCCCAGCAGGCCTGGCTGCAGGCCATGGGCTACACCGTCTATCACGACGGCCAGCTGGCCGCCGAGCTGGACGCCGCGCTGCAGCTGAGCGTGGCCGAAGCCGAGGCGGCTGCCGCGCCAGCGGTGGAGCAGGCGCGGGCACCCACCGCGCCCGCGCGCGAACCTCTGGCTGCGCCAACACCGGTTTCCCGGCAGGAACGCCAGGCGCCACCACGTCGCCAGACCCCGGTCAATGCACCGGATACCGCGCCGGCGGCGGCCCGCCCGCTGCCCGGCGGCAATGCCCGGCAGCCGGTGGTGCGGCTGCCGGATCGCCTGCAGATCGCCTTGCTGCGCGCGTCCGGCTGCAATCCCAATGATCCGGCCACGCAGGCGCTGATGGACAGCTGGCCGTTGGACCAGCTGCGCCAGGATCCCGCCGCCAAGCGCGCGCTGTGGCCGCAGCTGCGTGCCCTGCGCAAGCGGGGCGCACCGTGAGTGCGGTCAGCCAGCCTGGTCTGGTCAGCCTGCGCGCGCTGCGCGAGAGTGACCTCAACGCGGTGATGGCGATTGAAGTACGCGGGTATCCGTTTCCGTGGACCCGCGGCATCTTCGTCGATTGCCTGCGTGCGGGCTATCCCGGCCTGGCCATGGAGCGCGATGGCCAGTTGATCGGCTATGGCGTGCTCAGCATCGCGGCCGATGAGGCACATGTATTGAACATCTGCATCGATCCGCTGGCGCAGTCGCGTGGGCTGGGTCGTCAACTGCTGCGCGCGCTGGTACAGCTGGCTGGCCACCGGGGGGCACAGCGTGTGTTCCTCGAAGTGCGTCCGTCCAATACGCCGGCGCTGGCGCTGTACCACAGCGAAGGCTTCAACGAGATCGGCCGCCGCCCGCGCTACTACCCGGCCGCACAGGGCCGCGAGGACGCGGTGGTGATGGCGATCGAGCTGGTCGATGGTGACCTGCAGGCGATGCCGCCGTTGTGACGGAGAAGGGTACCGGCCAGCGGCCGGCACTACCGCTAGCCGCCAACCTTGGTTGGCACGCTTCTCTCACGCCATCCGCAGTGCGAGCACGCCACCCACAATCAACGCCGCTGCCAGCCAGCGTGCACGCGGAATCCGCTCGCGCAGCACGAATACCGAGATCAGCAACGCGAACAGGATCGAGGATTCGCGCAGCGCCGAGACCATCGCCACCGGTGCCTGGGTCATGGCCCACAACGCCATTGCGTAGGAGGCGGTGGTGCCGACGCCACCGGCCAGGCCCAGTGGCCAATGCTGCCGCGCATAGTCCAATACCGCGCCGCCGCGGGTGTACAACGCCCACAGCGGCAGCGGAATGCCCGACAGCAGGAACAACCACAGCGTGTAGCTGAGCGCGCTGCCGGACTCGCGCGCGCCGTGCGCATCGACCAGGGTGTAGGTGGCGATCATCGCCGCAGTCAGCAGCGGCAGGCGCAGCTGGCCGCCACGTGCACCCAGTGCCATGCACAGGATGCCGGTGCTCACCAGCACCACGCCCAGCCACGCCGCCGGGGGCAGTTGCTCGCCCAGCAGGGAGCCCGCCAGTGCGACCAGGATCGGCGCGCTGCCACGCATCAGCGGATAGGCCAGGCTCATGTCGACCCGCTGGTAGCAGCGTGCGACCAGCCCGTAGTAGGTCACCTGCAGCAGCACGGATGCAGCCAGCCAGGGCCAGCTTTGCGCGGCCGGGAACGGCAGGAAGGGCAGGGCCGCCGCCGACAGCAGCGCAGCGCTGCCGGTCACCAGCACGGTGCCGAGGAACTTGTCCGGCCCGCGCTTGACGATTGCATTCCAGCTGGCATGCAGTGCCGCGGCGGCGAGGACCAGCAGGAAGATGGAAAGCGGCATCCGGTGATGATGCCATGCCGGGAAAATGTTCCGGGTTTGGTGGGTGCCAACCTTGGTTGGCACCTACCAGGGCGAGGTGTTACAGCTTCGCGCGCTGTTCGCGCAGGCCGGCCAGCTGGGTGTTCCAGTCGGCCAATCGCACGCGCTCCTGCTCGACCACCGCCGGTGGAACCTTGTCGGTGAACCTGGCCAGCTTGGTTTCGCTCTTTTCCTGCTCGCCTTCCACGCGCTTGATCTCCTTGTCCAGGCGTGCGCGCTCGGCGTCCAGATCGACCAAGCCTTCCAGCGGCACCAGCAGCTTCAGCTCGCCCACGATCGCGGCGGCGGCCGGCGGTGCGCTTTCGCCTTCGGCCAGCCACTGGATGCTGTCCAGCTTCAGCAGGAACGACAGCGAGGCGCTGAAGCGTTCGATGCGCACGCGGTCCTGCTCCAGCCCGGCCTGCAGGCGCAGCGGCACCAGCTTGGACGGCGCGACGTTCAGCTCACTGCGCACGCGGCGCACGGCACTGATCACCGCCTTCAGCCATTCCACGTCGGCCTCGGCCTGGGCGAAATCGCCTTCGAACTCGGCGGCGGTCGGGTACGGGCGCAGCGACAGCGTGGTTTCGGTCAGGCCCAGGCGCGGGGCCAGCTGCTGCCACAGCTGTTCGGTGATGAACGGCGTGAGCGGGTGCAGCAGGCGCAGCAGCGCTTCCAGCACGTACAGCAGGGTGTGGCGGGTGCTTTCGGCGTCGGCGGCGTCTGCACCGTTCAGTGCCGGCTTGCTCAGTTCCAGGAACCAGTCGCAGAACGCGTTCCAGGCGAACTCGTACAGGCACTGCGCCAGCAGGTCGAAGCGGTAGGCGGCGAAATGGCCCTGCGCTTCGGCGGTGGTGGCGGCCAGGCGCGCGAGGATCCAGCGCTCGGCATCGGTACGCGGCTTCGGCACGCCGGTGAACGCGGCACCTTCAGTGTTCATCAGCGCGAAGCGGCTGGCATTCCACAGCTTGTTGCAGAAGTTCTTGTAGCCCTCGGCGCGGTTCATGTCGAACTTGATGTCGCGGCCGTGGGTGGCCAGCGCGGCGATGGTGAAGCGCAGCGCATCGGCACCGTGGGCAGCAATGCCGTCCGGGAATTCCTTGCGGGTGGCCTTTTCGATCTTCTCCACCATCTTCGGCTGCATCAGGCCGCCGGTACGCTTGGCGACCAGATCGTCGATGGTGATGCCGTCGATGATGTCCAGCGGGTCGAGCACGTTGCCCTTGCTCTTGGACATCTTCTGGCCCTGGCCGTCGCGGATCAGGCCGGTGAAGTAGACGTCCTTGAACGGGATCTTCCCGACCAGGTTGTCGGTGGCCATGATCATGCGCGCCACCCAGAAGAAGATGATGTCGAAGCCGGTGATCAGCACCGACGATGGCAGGTAGCGGTCGAAGCCGCGCTCGGCCATGGCCTGCTCATTCGGCCAGCCCAGGGTGGAGAACGGCCACAGCTGCGAGGAGAACCAGGTCTCCAGCACGTCGCTTTCCTGGTTCAGCACCACGTCGCTGCCCAGGTTGTGCTTCGCGCGCACTTCCTCTTCGCTGCGACCGACGTAGCAGTTGCCGGTGGCGGCATCGAACCACGCCGGAATGCGGTGGCCCCACCACAGCTGGCGGCTGATGCACCAGTCCTGGATGTTGTTCATCCAGTGGCGGTAGGTGTTGATCCAGTTCGGCGGCACGAAGGAGATCGAACCGTCCTCGACCAGTTCCAGGCCACGCTTGGCCAGGTCGTCCATCTTCACGAACCACTGGTCGGTCAGGTACGGCTCGATCACTTGGCCGGTACGGTCACCGCGCGGCACCTGCAGCTTGTGCGCCTTTGTCTCGATCAGGATGCCCAGGTCTTCCAGTTCGGCCAGCACGGCCTTGCGCGCTTCATAGCGGTCCAGGCCCTGGAAGCGTTCCGGCGCGTTTTCGTTCAGCGCTGCCACCGGCGTGAACAGGTTGATCATCGGCAGGCTGTGGCGCACGCCCACTTCGTAGTCGTTGAAATCATGCGCCGGGGTGACCTTGACCACGCCGGTGCCGAACGCGCGGTCCACGTAATCATCGGCGATCACCGGCACGCGGCGGCCGGTCAAAGGCAGCACCACGTTCCTGCCGATCAGGTGCGCGTAGCGTTCGTCTTCCGGGTGCACCATCACTGCCGTATCGCCCAGCAGGGTTTCCGGGCGGGTGGTGGCGACCACCAGGTAGTCGCGGGTTTCGCGCAGGGTTTCCACGCCGTCGGCATCGCGCTCGATGTGCTCGTAGCTCAGGCCCTCATCCAGCGTGTAGGCGATCGACCACAGGAAGCCGTCTTCCTCGGCGCTCTCCACTTCCAGGTCGGAAATGGCGGTCTTCAGCACCGGGTCCCAGTTCACCAGGCGCTGGCCACGGTAGATCAGGCCCTGCTCGTACCAGCGCACGAAGGCTTCGTTGACCGCCGCCGACGGCTGCGGGTCCATGGTGAAGGTGCTGCGCGACCAGTCGGCGGAAGTGCCAAGTCGGCGCATCTGGCGCTCGATGGTGTCGCCGGACTGCTGCTTCCACTCCCAGACCTTGCCGATGAAGCCTTCGCGGCCCAGCGAATCGCGCGTCTCGCCCTTGCCCTCCAGCGCCAGGTTGCGGCTGACCACCATTTCGGTGGCGATGCCGGCGTGGTCGGTACCGACCTGCCACAGCGTGTCGTAGCCGCGCATGCGGTGGTAGCGCACCAGCGCGTCCATCAGGGTCTGCTGGAACGCGTGGCCCATGTGCAGGGTGCCGGTCACGTTCGGCGGCGGCAGCAGGATGGTGTACGGCTCGCCCGTGCCGGACGGCTTGAAGTGGCCGGCCTTCTCCCAGGCCTCGTAGAGGTCGGTCTCGAAGGCCGTCGGGTCGTAGCTGGAGGCGAGTTGGGTCATGCGGGGGAACCAGGAGGTAATCGTTGAAGGATCAGGGCGCAGCGGCGGCCCATCAAGGGCCCGGGGCGCGCTTACATGTCGTGCTTGTTCAGGTCGTAACCGGCGGCCTTGTACTGGCGCCAGCGTTCGCGCAGCGGTTCGCGCGCTTCCGGGTCGGCCGGAACCACTTCCAGCACGCGCTCGCACTGGCCCAGCCAGGGCTCGTCGCGCAGGTTGATCACCAGCGGACGCACCGGTGCCTCGGTGCCGGGCACGGCGATCAGCACCAGGGCTTCTTCCTCGTCCATGTCTTCGCCGGCAATCTGGTGCGGGATGTAGGCATCGTTGTCGAACGCCCACAGCAGTTCGTCCAGCTCCTCGGCCTGGGCCTGGTCGCGGGCCAGCACCAGGGTGAACAACCCGGCGTCGTTGGCCTTGCGCGCCAGCTCGCAGACCAGGCGCAGGGGCTCGGTCAGGAAACGGGGCTTGGCGATCAGGTAGAAGTCGGCGCGGGGCATGGCAGGGTCCGGGTCAGGCAGGGTTCCGGCGGTGCCGGGCGAGGCCCGGGCCGGCGTCTGCCGGCCAGGGTCGGGTACGGCATCAGGCGCGGGCGGCCTGGTCCAGCAGCCACTGGCTCAGCAGGCCCACCGGGCGGCCGGTGGCCATGCCGCGCTTGCCTTCATCGCTGGCCACGCCGGCGATGTCCAGGTGGGCCCAGCGCTGGCCTTCGGCGAAGCGCGACAGGAAGCAGCCGGCGGTGATCGCACCGGCCCAGCGGCCGCCGATGTTGTAGACGTCGGCGAAGGTCGAATCCAGCATCGGCTGGTATTCGTCCCACAGCGGCAGGCGCCAGGCGCGGTCGAATACCTGCTCGCCGGCGGCCAGCAACTCGTTGGCCAGGTCGTCGTGCTTGCTCATCAGGCCGGCGGTCTGGTGGCCCAGGGCGACCATGCAGGCACCGGTCAGGGTGGCGACATCGACCAGCGCCGCCGGCTCGAAGCGCTGCGCGTAGGTCAGCGCATCGCACAGGATCAGGCGGCCTTCGGCGTCGGTGTTGCCCACTTCAATGGTTTTGCCCGACATCGAGGTGATCACGTCGGACGGGCGGTAGGCATTGCCGTCAATGGCGTTTTCCACCGCCGGGACCACCACGACGAGGTTCAGCGGCAGCTTGGCCTTGACCGCAGCGACGAAGGTGCCGATGACGTTGGCGCCACCGCACATGTCGTACTTCATTTCCTCGATGCCGCCCTGGGTCTTCAGGTTGACGCCACCGGTATCGAAGGTGATGCCCTTGCCGACCAGCACGTACGGCTTGGCGTCACCGCCATTGTTCCACTTCAGCACGACCAGGCGCGGGCGGTTGGCCGAACCGCGGGCCACCGCCAGCAGCGAGCCCATGCCCAGCGCTTGCATCTGGTGCTCGTCGAGGATCTCGGCTTCGGCGCCTTCGTGCTCGGCGGCGAACTTCACGCCCACCTCGGCCAGATAGGCCGGGGTGCAGTAGTTCGGCGGCAGGTTGCCCAGTTCGCGGGCGAACTCGACACCGGCAGCAATGGCCTGGCCTTGGGCCAAGGCCAGGGCGTCGTCACCGGCAACGGCCAGCTGGGCCAGGCCGGCGTCGTCTGCCTTCTTCTTGCCCAGGGTGGCGGTGTAGCGGTAGGCGGCGTGATCGGCGGCGATCACCGCCTGGCGGATCGCCCAGGCCGCGTCGCGGTCCTTCACCGCCACTTCGGACAGGGTGAACAGTGCGCTGCGGGCAGCGCCGGCCTTCAAAGCACGCACGGCGTCGCCCACGGCCTTCAGGTACTGCGGCACGCCGAAGCGGGCGGCGTCGCCGAGGCCGACCACCAGCACGCGCGGCGCGCTCACGCCCGGCAGGTCGTGCAGCAGGGTGGTGGCGCCGGTCTTGCCGGACAGGTCGCCACGCTGGGCCAGGGCGGCCAGGCGGCCACCACTGGCGGCATCCAGCGCCTGCGCGGCCGGGGTCAGGGTATGGTCGGCATACGCGCCGACCACCAGGCAATCAACGGTGGCGGCGGCCGGAGCAACGTGGTTCAGGGTGAATTCGAGGGCCATTGAGCAGATTCCATTGGCGAGTCCGTACAATCGCAGGCCGTTTACGCCCAGACAGTAGACTGGGCGGCACCGCGAACGAACCCCAGAGTTTAAACCACCGCCCCATGCTGAAGCTCGACCGATACCTGCTGGGCGATTTCGTCCAGAGTTTCCTGGCTACCCTGATCGTCCTGCTGGTGGTCAGCGTGGGCGGCGTGCTGGTGGACATCCTCGGCAACATCGCCGACGGGCGCCTGCCGGCCAAGCTGCTGTTCTCGCAGCTGGGCCTGCAGTTCATCGCCTACCTGCCGCTGATCCTGCCGCTGGCGCTGATGCTGGGCCTGCTGCTGGCCATCGCCCGCCTGTACCGCGACTCGGAGATGGCGGTCATCACCGCGATCGGGGTAGGCCCAAAGCGGCTGCTGCGGCCGCTGCTGATGCTGGTGGTGCCGGTGGTACTGCTGGTCGGCGCCTGCTCGCTGTGGCTGGGCCCGTGGGCCGGCCGGGTGGCAGAGCAGATGGTCATCGAGGCCAACCGCAGCGTGCTGATGGCCGGCCTGGAGCCGGGCCGTTTCACGCCGCTGCCCAACGGCGGCGTGGTCTACCTGTCCTCGATCTCGCCCGACGGCACCCAGCTGGGCAAGGTGTTCCTGCAGCGGCAGAAGGATGATCGCCTGGAAGTGGTGTCGGCCAACAGTGGCCGCATGTACTTCGAGGGCACCCGCCAGCGCTTCCTGGAACTGGATGATGGCCACCAGGTGGAAGGGCCCGTGGCCGGTGGGCTCGACTACCGGCTGGCGACCTTCGCCCGCAATGACGTGGCCCTGCCCGACGGCGCACAGACCCGCACCGAGGACGACCCGGAACTGATGCCGACCCTGAAGCTGATCGGCGATGCGCGCCCGCAGGCGCAGGCGCAGCTGCACCGTCGCATCGCACCGCCGCTGATCGCGCTGGCGTTCGCCCTGCTGACCGTGCCGCTGGGCCGCAGTTCGCCGCGGCAGCAGCGCTATGGCCGCATGATGCTGGCCCTGATGGCCTACATGGTGGGTACCAACCTGATGTTCATCGGCAGTGGCTGGATTGCCAACGGCAAGATTCCGGCCGCGCTGGGCCTGTGGTGGTTGACGGTGCCGCTGCTGGCGCTGGCGATCTGGATGTATGCACGTGATGGCCGCCTGGGCCACCCGAAGGGAGCCCGCGCATGAGGCTGCGCCCGATGCGTTTCGACCTGTACCTGGGCCGGTCGGTGTTCACCACGGTGCTGCTGACCTGGGCGGTGCTGGTCGGCCTGGACGTGGTGATGGCCTTCTCCGGCGAGTTCAAGGACATCGGCAAGAACGGCTATACGCTGGGCCATGCCGCCGCCTGGGTGCTGTACACGGTGCCGCGCCGCGCCTACACCATGTTCCCCACGGCTGCGGTGATCGGCGCACTGATGGGCCTGGGCCAGCTGGCAGCGACCTCTGAACTGACCGCGCTGCGTGCACTGGGCCTGTCGCGCAAGCGCCTGAGCGTTTCGGTGGCGATTGCACTGTCGCTGCTGACCGCGGTGATGGTGCTCAGCGCCGAGACGCTGGGCCCCTGGGGCCAGGACCGCGCCGATGCGCTGAAGTCCAGCGCCAAGTGGGGCCGGGATATCGCGACCAGCCGCTACTCCGGCCTGTGGGCACGCGAAGGCGATACCTTCCTCAACGCGCAGAGCGGCGAGGAGCAGCTGGTCGGTGACAAGGGCACCCGCCTGATCCTGCGCGACGTGCGTCTCTACCGCATTGCCGGGAACGGAGGGATCGCCTCGTTGACCCATGCCGCCACCGCCGAGCACGACAAGGACGGCTGGGTGCTGACCGGGGTGCGTCGCGACACCTTCGGCGAGCGTTCGGCGACCCGCCAGGAAGTGGCGCGCGAGCCGTGGAACTCGAATCTCGATGCGGCGGCACTGGCTACCGGCATCGCCAAGCCGCGCAACCTGAGCGTTGCCGAGCTGAGCACCAGCATTGCCTACCGCCAGCGCAACGGGCTGGATGCGCGCGATTTCGAGGATGTCTACTGGAGCCGCTGGTTCTACCCGGTGAATGTGCTGGCGCTGTGCCTGGCGGCGGTGCCGTTCGCGTTTGGTTCGCTGCGCAGCGGCGGCATGGGCAAGCGCCTGTTCCTGGGCATCCTGTTCGCGCTGGGCTTCTGGCTACTGCAGCTGTTCTTCGGGCGCATGGCCGGCGCGTTGAAGTTCGACTACCGCATTGCCTATGCGTTGCCGCCGATCGTGATGCTGGCCGTGTCCGGACTGTTGTTCCGGCGCAAGTCGGGCTGATTCTGGTAGCGCGGGGCCATGCCCGGCGCTACCGGGGCAATCCACCGCTTCGGCATCCGTGCCAGGACCACCAGCATCCCGGCCCAGCGTGCTGGATTCTGTAGAGCCGAGCCCATGCTCGGCTGCTTTTTGCGCACCGCCTGCCAGCCGAGCATGGGCTCGGCTCTACAGGGCGTGCATCACCGCTTGGGCATGCGCACCACGCGGGTGCCGCTGGCGCGGTCGTGCCAGGTCAGGCGTTGACGGTCGACCCACGCCCACCAGAATCCCAGCCCGCCCAGCAGCAGTGACAGCGTACCTACCGCAAAGCGCAGCCACAGCTGGTTGCGCCGCAGTGGCGTGCCATCGCTCGATTGCACTTTCAGCCGCCATGGACGCATGCCCAGCGTCTGTCCGCCGCGGCGCCAGCTGGCCGTGGCGTACCACCCCGTGATCGCCCAGCACACCGCCCACAGCAGCCACTGCCAGGCACTGAATGGCGCGATGTTCTCGCGTTGCGCGTGGCCGCTGAGGGTGTAGGCGAGGGTGAACAGCGTGCCGGCGAGCATCCACAGTGCCAGCACCGGCAGTGCGTCGTAGATCATTGCCAGCATGCGCCACAGCAACAATGCGCGCGGATGGGGCATTTCGGTAGCAGCGGCAGAGGCCGTGTCGGTGGCAGGCTGGGACATGCGTCGAGCATACGCAAAGCTGGCCGTGCCCGCAGTGGCCCCCGTATCCTGCACGCATGGCCCATGTTTCCACCCCCGCCGAACGCCGCCAGCTGGTCCAGCAACTGCCCGAACTGCGCGCCGACGACAGCGCACGCATCCAGCGCTTCCTTGATGCGATCTGGGCCGAGAACGGCCTGGCCCGCGCCACCCTCGACAGCTACCGGCGCGATCTGGAAGGGCTGGCGCGCTGGATGGATGGGCGCGACGGTGGCCTGGCCGGCATCGAGCGCCCCGGACTGTTCGAGTATCTGGCCTGGCGCACCCGGCATGGCTGGTCGCCGCGCAGCAATGCGCGCCTGCTGTCGGCGTTGCGGGCGTTCTTCGCCGATGGCGTGCGCCGCGGCGAACGCAGCGAGGATCCCAGCGCGCTGCTCGACCCGCCGAAGTTGCCACGGCTGCTGCCCAAGGCGCTGGCCGAAAGCCAGATCGACGCGCTGCTGGCAGCGCCCGATACCGACAGCGCATTGGGCCTGCGCGATCGCGCCATGCTGGAACTGATGTACGCCGCCGGCCTGCGCGTGAGCGAGCTGGTGCTGCTGCCCGCGACTGCGGTCAACCTGCGCCAGGGCGTGCTGCGGGTCACCGGCAAGGGCAGCAAGGAACGGCTGGTGCCGTTGGGCGAGGAATCCCAGCACTGGCTGGAGCGCTACCTGCAGCACTCGCGGCCGCAGCTGGTCGGGAAGGGCAAGGTGCAGGCGCTGGCCGATGGGCAGACGCCGTTGTTCATCGAGCCGTCGCTGCATGCGCTGACCCGGCAGGCGTTCTGGCACCTGGTCAAGCGCCATGCGCAGGTGGCCGGCATCGACCCGGCGCGGATCAGCCCGCACGGCCTGCGCCACAGCTTCGCCACCCATCTGCTCAACCGTGGTGCCGACCTGCGCGCGTTGCAGATGCTGCTCGGCCACAGCTCGCTGTCCACCACCCAGATCTACACCCTGGTAGCGCGCGAGCACCTGCAGAAGCTGCACGCCCGCCACCATCCGCGCGGCTGAGCAGGCCCCTGAATCCCGGCCACAAACCATGGGCGGTGCCGCTGTCCGGTACCGCCGGCTGTGTCAGAATCCAGGGTCTTCTTCTGTCGCGGATCGTTCCATGCTCCGATTTGCCATCGCCGCCGTGTTCGGTGCGCTCAGCCTGACCGCCTGCGCCCAGCCGGCCCCGCCGGCCGCCAAGGCGCCTGCTGCTGCCGCTGCGGCCAAGGCCGCCCCCGCCGCCAACGCGTCGGCCGACCAGGCGGTACGTGCCGCGTTGACCGCGCTCAATCCCGGTTTCCAGGTGGATTACATCGGTGCCGCACCGTTCCCGGGCTTCCGTGAAGTGGTGGTCTCCGGCCAGCTCCTGTACGTGTCCGATGATGGCCGTTACCTGTTCCAGTCGCAGCCTTACGACACCCGTGCCAAGGGCCCGGCCAACAGCGAAGGCCTGCTCGGCTACCGCCGCGATCTGCTGGCCAAGGCCAACCATGGCGACCGCATCGTGTTTGCCGCACCGAACGCCAAGTACACCATCAGCGTGTTCACCGACATCGAATGCGGCTACTGCCGCAAGCTGCACCAGGACATCGCCGAGCTCAACCGCAACGGCATCTCCGTCGAGTACCTGGCATTCCCGCGCATGGGCCTCGGCAGCAAGGACTACACCGACATGATCTCGGTCTGGTGTGCGGCCGATCGCCGCCAGGCACTGACCAACGCCAAGCGCGGTGGCAGCGTGCCGGCAAAGAACTGCACCAACCCGGTGGCGATGCAGTACGCATTGGGCCAGCAGCTGGGCGTGAATGGCACGCCGGCGATCTTCGCGCCGGACGGCACCCAGCTGGGGGGCTACCTGCCGCCGGCACAGCTGCGTGCGGCGCTGGAAAAGCTGTCGGCCAAGCGCTGACGCGACCGACCTTGTTTCTGTAGAGCCGAGCCCATGCTCGGCTGATGTTTCCGCAGCCGAGCATGGGCTCGGCTCTACAGGTAGGAAGCCGGGGGCGCGCAGCACCCCCGGCTTTTTTCTTACTTCAGGCCATCACTGATCGCCTTGGTCAGCGTGCCCTGCGCATCGTCACCACTGAACTCCCAGACGAACGCGCCGCCCAGGCCCTGGGTCTTCACGTAGCCCATCTTGCGGGTGATGTTGGCCGGGGTATCGAAGCTCCACAGCGTGCTGCCGTTGTAGATCCAGGTGGCACCGGCGGTGTTGTCGGTGTAGCCCGGCCACGCCAGGTTCTTCAGCACCTTCCAGTCCTCGATGCCGGCTTCATACGTGCCCGGGGCAGCGCCGGTCGCGGTCTGGTACAGGCCGTTGTTGGCGTTGGCCACACCGGTCCAGCCACGTCCGTAGTAGCCGATGCCCAGGTTGAGCTTGGCCGCGGGCACGCCACGGCTGATGAAGGCCTCGATGGCGTCGTTGCTGTTGTACAGCTTCTGGTCGCCGGTGGACGGATCATTGGGCGAATCGAACAGCGCCGACTGGTGATTGGTCTTCGCATCCCACGCGCCGTGGAAGTCGTAGGTCATCACGTTGATGTAGTCCAGGTACGGGTGGTACGCGGCCGGATCGGTGACGCGGATCTTGTCGATGCCGGCGCCCACCGCCACCGTCAGCAACAGGCCCGGACGCACCGCATCGAGCTGGCGGCGGAACTCGGCCATCAGCGCGGTGAAGTTGGCGTTGTCTTCCGGCTTGCCGCATTCGATGCCGCAGGCCACCGGGTATTCCCAGTCGATGTCGATGCCGTCGAACACACCCAGCGCGGCACCGGCACCACCGGCACCGTCGGTCACTGGCAGATTGCCCTTGATGTACGCGTCGATGCACGAGGCGACGAAGGCCTGGCGGTTCTCCGGGCGCGCTGCGCTGGAGAAGCCGCGCGACCAGGTCCAGCCACCCAGCGAGATCAGTACCTTCAGGTTCGGGTACTTGGCCTTGAGCTGCTTGAGCTGGTTCCAGTTGCCGCGCAGCGGCTGGTCCCAGGTGTCGGCGCTGCCGCTGACACTCTCGGCGGCACTGAAGGCCTTGGTGTAGTCGGCGAAAGCATCGCCACCGGCACCGCTGTTCGGATCCGAGGGTTGGGTGACGCCCACTTCGCAACGGTTGTTGCGCACGTTGCCGAACGCGTAGTTGATGTGGGTCAGGCGCGCGGCCGAACCGCTGCTGTCGATGTTCTTGACCCGGTAGTTGCGGCCGTAGATGCCCCACTGGGTGAAGTAACCGATGACCCGCTTGCCGGTGGTTCCGCCGTCGCCGGCCAGCGTGGTGGCGCTGATCTCGGTGCCCTGCGCTGAGGCATTGCCGGCATTGTCTCGGGCGCGTACGCGGTAGCGGTAGGTGGTGGATGCCGTCAACCCGCCATCGACGTAGCTGGCACTGGACGGTGAACCGACCAGGCTGCCGTTGCGGTACACGTCATAGCCGGCCACGCCGCTGCCACCGGTGTTGTCGGTGGACGGGCTCCAGCTGAGCGCGATGCTGTTGGCGGTACGGGTGCCGACCGCCAGCCCGCCCGGCACGCTCGGCGCGGTGGTGTCGCCGCTGGCGGCGTTGACGGTGATGGTGATGGTCGCCGTGCTGGTGGTGGCGTTGTTGTTGTCGGTGGCCACCGCGCGCAGGGTGTGGCTGCCGGCGCTGGCGTTGGCCCAGCTGGCCGCATACGGCGCACTGGTGGCCACGCCGAGCGTGCTGCCATCGCGGAAGAACTCGACCTTGGCGACGCTGCCGTCTGGATCACTGGCGGTGGCGGTCACGTTCACCGTGCTGCCGGCACTGAAGGTGGCACCGTTGGCCGGCGAGGTCAGGCTGACCACCGGCGGCTGGTTGGCGCCGCCGCCATCGCAGGCGCCGAGGTTGGTGTAGTAGGGCGCGCCGGCCGGATGGTCCGGCGGCGCGTTCCAGATGTCCTGGTTCGCCCGATAGAGGACGCCTCCTTTCTGCAGGGTATCGCCGGCCCGGTAGATCTTGGCCTGGTCCCATTCGGCCACCCCGGCACAGCTGGCGGCCTGCGCCAGGCCGGGCAGGACGGCGGCACCGGCGGCCAAGGCAAGCAGCCAGGCCAGGCGGCGGGGACGACAGCTTCGGGTCGAACGTTCGGCACTGCGCACAATCGGGTCGTACATGGGTAAGTCTCCGATCAAAGGGCGCGCGGGCCCCGATGGCGCCGCGCGTGACGCAGGTCCGGGCATCGCCGGGGAAGGCGACGGAGGGGCCGGACGGAGGGCACCTGGGAGGCCGGGGAGAGAGTCCGGCACCAGGTGGGGACAACGTTGTCATCAATCGCGTGGTCAATCCGTGAGCAAGCGCATGGTTCCGGGATTCGGATGGAGAGCGGCGCTGCGCGGTCGGCGGCCATCGGCGGAGCCCCTCGTGGCTGGGGCTTTCCGCGAACAGCGGATTTCTGGGGGGGCCGGGCGGGTGGGCTGCGCAGGGGACGCTGCAAGTACGTCCATGTAAGCTCGGTCGCCGCATCCATGCGGCTCACGCCCCTGCGCAGCCCACCCACCCGGCCACGGACAGTTTCCTGCGCCGCCAGCCACGAAAGACAGAACAAAAAATCAAAATCAAAAGCAGAAGCCGGTCGCTGCGCTCTCCTATGCCTGATTTCTGATGTTCCCTGGTTGCCGGCCAGCGGCCGGCACTACCGGGGAGCATCCACGCATGGCGTGGATCTACCGCAGATC
>NZ_JAOBZT010000087.1:0-15343 GCF_029839005.1 Stenotrophomonas sp. GD03958
AGGACAGCGCACACGAGCAAGCGGCGACCGAGCTTGCATGGGTGAGGGCGCTTTGCTTGCGAAGCACTGCTTCGCAAGCGCCCGAACGCACAGCCGCCAGCGGCTGCGCCGGGCCCCGGAGGGGGACTTGCAGCGTCCCCCGAAACCGGACCCACCCCGCCATCCCACGGAATGCACGCTGTTGCTGTTGCGTCTGATGTTGCCGGCCAGCGGCCGGCACTACCGCGGGTGCAGGGCGCAGCCCTGCCGATGCCCCTACCGTACCGGGACGTCGTACGCGGTGCCGGGATCCGGTTCGGGCTGCAGGGTGTAGTGCCACCACTCCTGCGGGTAGTTCGCGAAACCGCGCCGTGCCATTGCCTGCACCAGTTGCCGCCGGTTTGCCTGCTGCGTTTCACTCAGCCCGCTCGTCTGCGTATGCGCACGTGGCCCGAAGAAGTCGAAGTCAGTGCCCATGTCCAACGGCGCACATGCACCGCTGCGGCAATCCAGCAGGCCCAGATCCACCGTGGCACCGCGGCTGTGGCCGGAGCGCTCGGCGATGTAGCCATCGGCCAGCAGGCGCGGCTTGTCCAGGTCCGGATACTGCTGTGCCTTGCGCGAGAGCTCGCGCGGATCGTTCACCCAGGCCATGAAGGCCTGCACCGAACGCACCGGCCGGTAGCAGTCGTAGAGGCGCAGGCCGAAACCATCGGCGCGCAGGTCCTGTTCCACCTCGGCCAGCGCCTTCGCCACCGGCGCCAGCAGGTAGCACGAAGGCGCCTCGTAGCCGGGCACGCGCGCGCCGGTGAAGTTGTTGGCACCCGCATAGCGGATGTCCAGGTCGATGCGCGGCGACAACGTACGGATCTCCACCAGCCCGGCGCTGGCCGCGTCGGTGGCCGGTAAAACGCGCGGCGGCTCAGCGGCGCCGGTGGTCGCCGCCAGGGCAATCGCCAGTACGAGTGAAATGCAGGTCCTGGAAGTCATAGCTGAAGTCGATGTCCGGATCGATGGCGCGCAGGTCCAGTGCCGGTGCCGGGCCCTCGCCCGGCCGCAGCCACGCCTGTGCATCGTCACCCAGCGTATCCCAGCGCAGCAGCCAGCGCCCCTGCAGCTGCAGCACGGCCCCCTGCAGGCGGGGCGACTTGTCCACGCTGAAGCGCAGGCCGTCCTTGCCTGGGCACAGCGATGCGGGCCCCAGCCAGGGATCGCTGTAGCGTCCCTGCCAACGCGGCAGATCGGAAGCCGACGCCTGCCGCGCATCCGACGTCGGCGGCCGCTGGTGCCCGGTTGCCGCACGAGCGGCCTGGTCCGCCTTCAGTTCGGCCAGGTATTCCATCGCCGGGCGCGCATCATCGGGGGCGGTGAAGCGTTTCAGTGCGGCCTGCATCAATGCGGTGCGCGCATCCTCGCCTTCACCGTTGATCAGCATCACCACGCCCACCTTGCGGTCAGGCAACAGCGCCAGCGACGAGTACATGCCCGACAGGGTGCCGGTGTGCGCCACCTTCCACTGCCCATCCATGTCCGACACCCGCCAGCCATAGCCGTAGCCATGGAAATGCGCGTTGTCCCAACGCCGCTGGCGTTCACCCAGCGCCATCGGCATGTGCAGGGTCCACAGCGTACGGCGCTGCTCAGCGTCCAACCAGCCAGGTGCCAGGGCGGGATCGAGCAGCACCTGCATCCAGCGCGTCATGTCGCGGAGCGAACAACGGATGCCGCCGGCCGCCATCGACGGCAGGTCCGGGCTGATCGCTCCATCCGCGTTCACTACCGCGTTGCGATCACCGCGCCAGGCATGCGGCTGCGCCACGTTGCCCACGCGCTTCACCGACCACGCCCCCACCTGGCAGCGCGTCATGCCCAGTGGTTCGAACACCTGCTCGCGCATCAGCTGGTCGTACGGCTTGCCACCGGCTGCCGCCGCCACTTCCCCGGCCACCACGTACATCAGGTTGTCGTAGGCGTAGCGGCTGCGGAAGCTGCTGACCGGTTTCAGGTGCGCCAGCCCCGCGATGATGTCGGCACGGGTGAACGCGTTCGGCTCCGGCCACAGCATCAGGTCACCGGCGCCCAGGCCCAGGCCGCTGTTGTGGATCAGCAGGTCGCGCACCTGCATCTGCTGGCCAACCCATGCATCGTGCATGCGGAAGCCCGGCAGATATTGCTGCACCGGATCCTCCCAGCGCAGCTTGCCCTGCTGCACCAGCCGCGCCAGCAGCGCGGCGGTCATCGCCTTGCTGTTGGAGGCGATCTTGAACAGCGTGTCCTGGTCGATGCGGCCGCCGTCGCCACGCGCGCCTTCGGCGTGGCGATAGACCACCTGCCCGTTGTCGACCACCGCCATGGCCAGCCCGGGCAGGTGCTCGTGCTGGACCACGGCGGCGACGTCGGCATCGAGGGAGGCGATATCGGTCGGCGAAGCGGACGGTGCGGCCAGTGCCGCCGCGACGATCAGCAGGTGGTACATGCGCGCAGCCCCTCCATTGCCCGCGCCGTCACGGTGGGCGGCGCGGATCGTGGCCTCAGAAGTTCCAGGTCACCACCAGCTGTGTATAGCGAGGGGCCTGCCAGCGCGTCCCGGTGGCGAACGTCGCTTCGCGGTACTGGCCGGGCTGCGCTTCATAGCGCTGGTGCACGTTGATGGTCTTCTGGTTGTTGAACAGGTTGTACACCGACAGCCGTGCACTGAGATCGATGCCCTCCACCGGCAAACGCCAGGTCACGTTGGCGCCCATGGTCCAGGTCCACGGCAGGCGACCGAACGCACCGCGTGGGCTGTACTCGAACTGCCGCTGGTTGTACGGGCCGGAACAGTTGGCCACGCACAGCCAGCCGGTACCACCGCCGCTACCCTCGCTGGAAGTACTGCCACCGGCGATGGAATCGTTTGGCCACATCACGCCGTAGGCAGTGATCGGACCACCGGACTGCACCTGCAGCGTGGTACCAAACGACCATTGCTTGTTCAGCGCGTAAGCGGCACGCAGCTTGAACTGGTGGCGGAAGTCGTTGAACAGCACGCCATAGCGCTCGTTGGTGGCCGGATGGTCCCAGAACTGGACCATGCCGGTGTCGCCGTAGTTGGTATCGGAATTCACCGGGCCTTCGAAATTGCCCTCGCTCTTCGACCACAGGTAGGACGCGTTGAACATCCACTTCTCGTCCCAGGCACGGTCGATCTGGAACTCCAGTGCCTTGTAGGTGCGCTTGGGCTTGGAGTAACCGATCACCTCGCCGCTGCCGCCCTTCCGATAGCCGCTGTTGGCGGTGTCAATGGTGATCCAGCCTTCGTTGGCGCAGCCGATGCTCTTGTCGCCCCAGATCGTCAGGCTCTCGCCCGGGTTGGCGATCGGCCACAGCGTGCTGGGGGTCGGGCCGCATGGGGTGTAATTGATGCGGATGTCGTCCAGCGCACGGGTCATACGTCGATAGGTGGCGTTGACGCCCCACGACCATGCCTGGTTGATCATGTTCTGGAAGCCCAGGATGTACTCGTCCTGGTAGACCGCCTTAAGGTCGCGATCCACACTCTGGCGCAGGTCGGCACCGCCGGTGTTCATGCGGGTGTCGGTCGGCCCGATCTGCTGGCCGACGACCGGTGCCATGTACGGTGAGCCGGTCGGCGAGGTTTTCCGCTCCCAGCCATTGAGCACGTAGTAGCTGTACTCGTCGGTCAGGCCACCTGCGAAATTCACGTTGATGTTGTTGGTGACAGGCAGGTAGTAGCGGCCGGCGTTGCCGAACAGCTTGGTGCTGCCATCACCGCGCATGTCCCACGAGAAGCCGACGCGAGGTGCGATCAGGTCATCCATCTTGATGAACGCCTTGCCGGCGGCGGTACGGTTCTCGAAACGGTCCCAGCGCACGCCCAGGTTCAGCATCAGGTTCGGGGTGATGTTCCAGATGTCTTCCACGTACAGCGCATTGGCTTCGGTCTCGAACGTGCCGCCCGACTTGCGGTTGCGCGCACGCAGCATTTCGGTAACGCCAGCCGGTACGTAGGCATTGGCACCGTCCCAGACTTCATCGCCGGGGCGCGCCACGTAGGCGGTGTAGCTCAGTTCGGTCGGGCCGGGGTAGCGGGTGGACTGCTTTGTGGTCATCAGCTCACGGTCGACACCGAAGCGCAGCAGGTGGTCACCCAGCTGCCATTCGAAGTCCAGTCGCGCCACGTCACGGGTATCGTCACGCTCGGCCACTGCCGTGCCCGTGGGGTGGCAGCCTGCGCGCAGGCCCTGCAGCTTGCCCAGGCGCGGGCCGTAGGTACTGTCGGTGAACACGGGGCTGCAGGCCTGATCCAGCGATGAATTGGTGAACGCACGCTGGTTGTTCTGGCCGACCATGGCGCGTGCGGTGAAGTTCTGTCCGAAGTGGCCGGTGTAGGTGGCCGACCAGTTGCGTCCCCCCGTCTCGGTGACCGAATCACCGCCCCATGCACCGAGCTCGTCGGCGTTCCAGTTGTAGCCGTACGACGCATTGGTGACATCGCCCTCATCCGAGAACGCCAGCAGCGCCAGGCTGTGGTTGTCGTTGATGTTCCAGTCCAGCTTGGTGCCCCAGAAGCCGTTGCCGGAATCGTTCTTGAACCAGGTACTGCCATCGGACGAGGTGTTGTGTCCCTTGTCGCTGCGGTCTTCGTACATCGCGAACAGGAACAGCTTGTCCTTAACGATCGGGCCGGAGCCCCACACGTTGGTCTTCAGGAAGGAGTTGTTGTCGCGGCTGCCGTAGGAATGCGGGGTGCCGTCGCGGTGGAAATGATCGCCGCCACTGGCGCGCCACGCACTGGGCTCGGCGGTGACTTCAACACCGCCCTCGAATTCGTTGCTGCCCGAACGGGTCACCGCATTGATCACGCCACCGGTGGAGCGGCCGAACTCGACCGAATAGCCACCGGTCTTGACCTGGAACTCCTTGAAGAAGGCGAACGGCGCGGTGCTGAAGCCGCGACGGGTATACATGTCGGTGACATTCAGGCCATTGATGAAGACCGCATTCTCGGCCACCGATGAACCAGCGAATGACAGACCGCCGAATGACGAGTTGCCGCCGACCACGCCCGGCGCCATCAGCGCGACCGCAGACAGGTCCTGCGCCACCGGCAGCCGCGAGATCTCCTGGCGGTTGATGTTGAAGGATGTCTCGGTGGAGTAGACATCCACGCGGTTGACCACGCGGGTGCCGACCACCTGCAGCGCATCGAGATTGGTGACGCCGCCGCCACTGGCCAGGTTGACCGTGGTGGTACCGCCTACTGCCACACTGACAGCAATCTGATCGCCCAGCTTCTGGCCATCGCGGCTGAGCTGCAGCTGGTAGTCACCTACCGGCAGCTGGCCGAGGCGGTAGCTGCCGTCGGCGCCGACGGTGACGGTACGGGTCAGACCCGTACTGTTGCTGACCACGGTCACCTGGTCGCCTGCGGTTGCACGGCCGGCAACTGCGCCGCTCACGTTCTGTGCCATCGCGATGCCGGGCAGCACTACGCCCAGACACGCCCCAAGGGCGACGCACAACGCCGCCCGCTTGATGCTGTAAGCCTTCATCCCCTGCTCTCTCCTGCAAGAATTGAATGGTGTGGAATGCGGTGTGTCGCGCTAGCGTTGCCTGGCTGGCAGTACCCGCCACCGGAAGTCGTAGCTCCATTGGTCGAAGTACAGGTTGCCGCCTGCCCACTCGGCCTCGCCGCGCTGCGAGTCGACCGTTTCCGAGCGGAAGTGCTGCTTGGCCGGCACGAAGGGCTGGCCGAAATCATCGTTGAAGGCGATGCGGTAGCCGTCGAGGCCACCCAGGTAGAAGTTGCGCAGGGCCGGCACATCGCTGGCCAGTGCGCCGGTGGTCACGTCCATCGGCAGCCAGCCATACGGCGCCAGGTAGACCTGCCCCCAGTCATGCAGGTTGTTGTAGCCGCTGCCATCGCCGGAGAACACCATGCCCGACTGCCAGCGCGCGGGAATGCCGTTCATGCGCAGCAGCGCGATCAGCAGCAGGGTCTGTTGGCCGCAGTCGGCATGGCCGGCATGCAGCGCGTAATCGCTGATGTTGCTGAGCGTGGAGTATTCGCGCGCACCGGCCCAGGGAATGCGATCCACGGCAGCAAACAGCTTGCGCAGCACTTCATACGGACGTGTCTCGCCCTGCAGTACCTGGTCGGAGAACAGCTTCAGCGCGGGAGTGAGCCGCACATGCGGCAGCTGCTCGGCCAGATAGGGCTTCAGTGCCGGGTCGGTCGGAGTCGGCTGTACCTTGGCCGGGTCGATCGCGGTATGCCGGGCGAGGATCGTGACCGCGTAGCGGATCTCGAAGCGCGTCGGCTGCCCAGCCACTGCCTTGGCTTCCAGGTAGGCGGTGCGCTGCAGGGTACTGGCCGGTGCCACCCGCGCCTTGCCCGGGGTGCTGCCCAGCCACTGCACCTGTTCCTGCTGCCCGGGGATCTCGCGCGGGTACGGAATCCACGCGCGGATCGTTTCACCGGCGGGCACCACATCGGATTTCACCGTGAGCGACTGGGTGAATTCGTAGCGCTGCGGCAGTACCGACGCCTGGCCACTCTGTTCGGCCGCGGCAACCACGCCTGCGTGGTGGGCGTTGAGCACTTCGTTGGGGCCCGGAGGCGGCATCGGTGCATCCGTGCGGCGGCGCGCGCGTGCTTCGTCGCTGAGCAGGAACAGGTTCGAGGGTGCGCGCTTGAAGTACCAACGCTCGCCATCGATATCGAGATGCTCGATCAGGCCGAGCTGGTCCCAGCGCGCAAATTCCTCGTCGGTCAGATCGGGAATCCAGCGGCGCACGGCCGCCTTGGCAGCGGCCTCGTCGAGGGAAAAATCCAGGCGGATGCGGCGCATGCGCTCGCGCTGGAAGGTCCCCTCGGTGGTATCGCCTGCCGTTGCCAGCAGCGCTTCGGCATCGCTGAAGCGACCGCTGTCGATCAGGTCGATCACCTGCGTCTGGCGCGCCCGCTGCTGGCTGCTATACCCATCCGTCGCCTGCGTGGCCGACACCCACAGCAGCAGCACGGCACACAGGCCGGCGGCAGGCAGACGCGGTTTGCGAACGGCAGGATCCACAGCGACACTTCCCCAGCGCGGGTGGTAATGGCTGTGTAACACGGGCCGGGATGCCGGTCAATAATTTATTCTTGCTTTCCATGCCGAAAGGAATAAATATTCCAACAGGCATTCGAGGAGGGTGTGCACCGCATGAGCCTGGCTTCCCGCGAACGGCACCGGCATTGGCCGCGCCGCTTGACCCTGGCCCTGTGCCTGCTGGCCGCTCCGGCCTTTGCACAGGCGGCCCCACCGCCCGGCCCGGGTGCGCCGCTGCCCTATGTGATCGGCCTGCACGAGGCCTATCTGACCCCGCAGTACTGGGCCGCGCGCCTGGACAACGCCGATGCGCCGATTCTGGACCGCGCGCAGATCGAGGCACAGAACGCGCGGATGCGGGCGCAGGACAGCCACATCCAGGACATCGCGGCGTTGCCCGCCCAGCTTGATGCGGCGACGGTGCGTACCAGCATCACCGCGCTGTCGAGCTGGCCCACCCGCGCCCTCTACAACGACAAGGGCCAGGCGATCGCACCCGCGCTGCGCAGCGCGATCGAAGCCAACCTCGGACTCGATGCGATTCCCGTCCAGGTGGCACCGGCCTACGGGCTGGTGGTGAAGCGCGCGGCACTGCGTACCTTCCCCACCCGCGAGCGGGTCTTCAGCACTGCCGGTGACACCGACATCGACCGCTTCCAGGAATCGGCACTGTTCCCCGGCGACAAGGTGGCCGTGGTCCATCGCAGTACCGATGGCCGTTGGCTGTTCGTGCACAGCGAGCGCTACAGCGCGTGGATCGAAGCCGACGCCATCGCCGGCGGCGACAAGGCCACGGTGCTCGGCTACGGCGCAAAGGGCCCGTACCGGATCGTCACCGGCGCCACCGCACAGACCGCCTATACCCCGGAGGAGCCGCGCGTCTCGCGCCTGCAGCTGGACATGGGCGTGCGCCTGCCGGTGCTGGCCGACTGGCCCGCTTCAGAACCCGTGAACGGCCAGCAGGCGCACGCCTCGTGGGTGGTGCAGTTGCCGGTGCGCGAAGCCGATGGTCGCCTGAAGCTGGTGCCGGCGCTGCTGCCGCGCTCGCAGGACACCGCCGCCGACTACCTGCCACTGACCCCGCGCCTGCTGCTGCAGCAGGCCTTCAAGTTCCTCGGCGAGCGCTACGGTTGGGGCCACGACTACGACACCCGCGACTGCAGCGGTTTCGTTTCCGAGATCTACCGCAGCTTCGGCGTGCTGCTGCCGCGCAACACCAGTGCACAGGCGGTCAGCCCGGCACTGGATCGCCTGCCGTTCACCGAGAAGGTCGGCAAGGCCGCGCGCGACCGTGCGGTCACCGAACTACAGGTCGGCGACCTGGTCTATATCCCCGGCCACGTAATGATGGCCATCGGCCACGTCGACGGCCGCACCTGGGTGATCCACGATACGGCGGGCGGCAGCTGGTTCGGTGCCGACGGCACGCGCGTGCAGGCCCATCTCAATGGTGTTTCGGTCACGCCGCTGGAGCCGATGATGGCCAGCGACACCGTCCGCTACATCGACCGCATCACCAACATCCAGCGCCTGCGGGCCAAGACTCCCGAATGAAGATCACCGCCATCGAACTGGGCATGCTGCGCGTGCCGTTGAAGACACCGTTCAAGACCGCGCTGCGCACGGTGGAAACCGTGGAAGACGTGGTGGTGCTGATCCGCACCGACACCGGCAACACCGGCTACGGTGAAGCCCCGGCCACTGCGGTGATCACCGGCGATACGCACGGCTCGATCATCGAAGCGATCCGCCACTTCATCGCCCCGCGCCTGATCGGCCAGGACGTGGTCAACCTCAACCATCTGTGCACGCTGGTGCAGACCGCGATGGAGCGCAACACCAGCGCCAAGGCCGCGGTGGAGATCGCCCTGTACGACCTGTGGGCGCAGCTGCACGGCGCCCCGCTGTACCAGATGCTCGGCGGCGGCGACCCGGTGATCACCACCGACATCACCATCAGCGTGGACTACATCGACAAGATGGTGGCCGATTCGTTGTCGGCGATCGAACGCGGCTTCGAGTCGCTGAAGATCAAGGTCGGCAAGGACATCGGCCTGGACATCGAACGGGTCAAGGCGATCCATGCCGCCGTGGAAGGCCGCGCCCTGCTGCGCCTGGATGCCAACCAGGGCTGGACCGCCAAGCAGGCGGTGCATGCGATGCGCACGCTGGAGGAAGCCGGCGTGGTACTGGAGCTGCTGGAGCAGCCGGTGAAGGCCGCGGACATCAGTGGCCTGAAGTACGTCACCGACCGCGTCAACACGCCGGTGATGGCCGACGAAAGCGTGTTCAGCCCCAGCCAGGTGATGGACCTGATCCAGCAGCGCGCGGCCGACATCATCAACATCAAGCTGATGAAGACCGGCGGCCTGTCCAACGCGATCCGCATCGCCGACATCGCCGGCATCTACGGCGTGCCGTGCATGATCGGCTGCATGATCGAATCGAGCATCAGCGTGGCCGCCGCCGTGCACCTGGCCGTGGCCAAGAGTGATGTGATCACCAAGGTCGACCTCGACGGTCCCTCGCTGGGCCAGTTCGACCCGGTCAGCGGCGGCGTGCATTTCAACGAATCGGAGATCAGCATCAGCGACGTGCCGGGGCTGGGCATTACTGAGGTGCGTGGGCTGGAGATGCTGGGGTGATTTCTGCCTTGCGGCTGACGTTGCGTGCCACTGACGTTGGGTCGCGCGTTACTTTTCTTTTCGCGAAAAGAAAAGTAACCAAAAGAAACGCTCCGCCGGCCGCGAGCCGACGTGCTGCGCACGTCGGTGCCCTGCGCTCCTTGGTCCGCCGAGGGACGGCGCGGAACTCGCTGCGCTCGGACACCCGCGCCTCTTCGCCCTCGCCGGACCTGCGGTGCTCGGCTCGCTTGAAGGCGGACTCAACGTCAAAAGCAACAACTGCGCTCCGTAACCTCTTCGAGGCTGGAACCCGCTCGACCCATTCCATGACACGCTCTACGCTGCCAGCCGCAACGCGCCCACACATGCCCGGACACCCCGCATGCCGCCCCTGCTGAAGATCCGCACCGAGCGCGGGCAGATGTCGGCCATCGAGCGCCGCATCGCCGACTTCATCCTCGACAACGCCCACCTGCTGCGCGACTACTCGTCACAGCAGCTGGCCAGTGCGCTCGGCATCAGCCAGTCCAGCGTGGTGAAGTTCAGCCAGAAGCTCGGCTTCAAGGGCTACCCGGACCTGAAGTACTCCATCGGCCAGGATGTCGCCCGTGCTGGCGCCGATCCGCAGCAGGCCCCCAGCGAACCCGACAGTGGCGATGACTACCTGCGCCTGGGCGACGCCCTTCGCCGCAGCAAGGCGCAGGCCGAGGAGGAAACCCGCCAGGCCAACCCACGCGGGGAGATCGAGCGCATCGTGCAGCTGCTCGACGGTGCGCCCAAACTCTTTGTCTACGGCCTGGGTGACGACGGCCTGTTCGCGCGCGAGTTCGCCATGCGGCTGTCGCTGCTCGGGCTGCTGGTGGTACCCCACACCGACCCGATCCTGATGCTGGCCAACCTCTCGGCCGCGCGCCCGGGCGATGCGCTGCTGGTGTTCTCCGAATTCGGCAACCTGCCGCAGCTATCGCAGCTGTCGCGCCAGTTCCAGGACATGGGTGGCAAGATGATTTCCATCACCCGCCATACCGCCAACCCGCTGCGCGCGCATGCTGACGCAGCGCTGGTGGTGTGCGCGCACGATCGCACGCCGCAGGTCGCGCAGCTGCTGTACCGTAGCGCCATGCACGCCCTGCTCGATTTCCTGTTCGTGCTGCTCTGCCACACCAATCCGGACCGCCAGCAGCAGCTTGCGGTGAACTTGGAGCGGATCGACCACCTGCTGGATTCCTGACCGGAGCACCTGTTGATGAAATCGCTGGTTCGCCTCGCTACCGCTGCACTGCTGCTTGCTACGGCGGTGTCCGTTCACGCGGCGCCGCTGGATGGCTCGCGCCAGCTGATCGTGGTCACCAGCGAAGGCTGGGACAGCACCCAGGGGCAACTGCAGGCCTATGTGCGCGACGGCAAGGGCTGGCACCCGCATGGCCAGGCGTTCCCCGTGGCGCTCGGCCGCACCGGCAGTGCCTGGGGCCTGGGCCTGCACCCGGCGCAGGCCGACGGCCCGCAGAAGCAGGAAGGCGATGGCCGCAGCCCGGCCGGCATATTCGCGCTCGGCAGTGCGTTCGGCTATGCCGTCACCCGCCGCGGCACCGCCATGCCCTACCAGCCGATGCTGGACAGCAGCTACTGCATGGACGTGCCCGCCTCGCCGTTCTACAACCGCATCGTTGATGAAAGGAAGGTCGGCAATGCAGCGGTCAAGGGCTCCAGCGAGCCGATGCGGCTGGATCTGCACAACAAGGGCGACGTGCGCTACCGGGAGGGCTTCGTGATCGCCCACAACCCGGACAACCAGCCCGGCAAGGGCAGCTGCATCTTCGCCCATCTGTGGCGCCAGCCCGGCGAGGCCACCGCCGGCTGCACGGCCATGCCGCAGGAACGCATGCAGGCACTGCTGGACTGGCTGCGGCCGCAGGACGCGCCGCGTTTCGTGCTCCTGCCGCGCGCGGAGTACAAGCGCCTGCAGGCGCAGTGGCAACTGCCCGCGCTGGCCGGAGACGTCCGTTGAGCACGCAGGACGAACCGCAGCTGCAGCGCGCGGTCAGCCGCTGGCAGATCGTCGGCCTGTCGATCAACGATGTGATCGGCAGCGGCATCTACCTGCTGCCGGCCGCCACCGTCGCCCTGCTCGGCCCCTTCAGCCTGTGGGGTGTGGTCGCCGCCGGCATCGTCGTGGCCTTGCTGGTGCTGTGCTATGCGCAGGCCGCCAGCTACTTCGATGAACCCGGCGGCAGCTACCTGTATGCACGCGAGGCGTTCGGGCGCTTCGCCGGTTTCGAGATCGGCTGGATGATCTGGCTGACCCGCATCAGCTCGGCGGCCGCACTCAGCAACGCGCTGGCCGATGCCGTCGCGCGTTTCTGGCCGTGGGCCGGTGCCGGCATGGGGCGCATCGCGGTGATCGTGGTGTCGCTGGGCTTCCTGACCGGCGTCAACATCATCGGCGTGCGCTCGGCCGCGCGTACCGGCGTGGTGCTGGTGATCGGCAAGATGCTGCCGCTGCTGCTGTTCGTGGCCATCGGTGCGTTCTACATCGACCCACAGCTGGCCTTCTCCGGCCAGCGTCCGGACCCGCATGACCTGCAGCGCATGGGCGAAGCCGCCTTGCTGCTGCTTTACGCCTACGCGGGCTTCGAGAACATCCCGGCCGCTGCCGGCGAGTACCGCAATCCGCGCCGCGATATTCCGTTCGCCCTGATCACCATGATCATCACCGTCACCGTCATCTACGGCGCGGTGCAGGTGGTGGCACAGGGCACGCTGGCCGGCCTGGCCAGCTCGGCCACGCCGCTGGCCGATGCCGCTGCCGGCTTCGGCGGCGAAGCACTGGCGCTGATCCTGACGGTCGGCGCCACCATCTCCATCCTCGGCACCAACAGCAACACGATGATGATGGGCCCACGCTTCCTGTTCGCACTGGCCCGCGATGGCTATGGGCCGAAGATCCTGGCGCAGGTGCATCCGCGCTTCCACACGCCGGCCGCGTCGATCCTGTGCCAAGGCCTGATCGCGCTGGGCCTGGCCCTGTCCGGTTCGTTCGTGCAGCTGGCCCTGCTGTCGATGACGACGCGCCTGTTCGCCTACATCGGCACTGCAGCAGCAGTCCTTGTACTGGCCAAGCGCTATGCGGACCGGCCGGGCGCACTGAAACTGCCGGGTGGCCCGCTGATTCCGGTACTGGCGCTGCTGCTGTGCCTGGCGCTGTTCGCCAGTGCCAGCTGGCAGAACATCGCTGCTGCGCTGGTGGCGTTCGCCATCGGCGCGGTGATCTACAAGCTGCCGCGAAAAGATGCCGACGCCGGATGACCGGTAGCGCCGGGCCATGCCCGGCGGATTGATCTGGTTATCACGCTGCCGGACCGGGCCGTTAACCGCCACGCAGGCAGGATCAGGCTTCGTCCACAACGGAGCCTTCCATGACCGAGTACCAGATTCCCGGCCGCGTACCGGACGACAGCACGCCGCGCGATGCGGTCAGCAACTACTGGCGCGAGCGCTACACGGCCGAGCCGTACTACGACGACCAGCTGTTCTTCGAGGACTACGAGCCGGCCTACCGCATCGGCCACGCCGCGCGTGCGCAGGACATGATCCGCGCCTACGAACGGGTCGAAGCTGAACTGGAGTCGCGCTGGGCCAGCGAGCGTGGCCGCAGCCGGCTGGAATGGGCGCAGGCACGCAATGCCGTGCGCCGTGGCTGGGACGAAGCGCACCTGGCGGACCCGCTGTTGAAGCGATAGCGCCATGCTTCTGTAGAGCCGATACGCTCGGCTCTCGCACCACGTCTGTAACGTCGAGCCATGCTCGACTGAGCCGAGCATGGCTCGGCTCTACACCGGATCGATCACTCCTGTTCCGGCAGCGGCGGCACGATCGCGCTGTGCTTGCTCCCGCCACCACCGGCGGCGATCAGGTCGCGGGTGTTCTTCTGCACGGCCACCGCGCCGAACAGCGACAGTGCATACGCCATGCCGTAGAAGCCCTTCTCGCTCGGTGCCAGCGTGGCATTCCACAGGCCAACCAGCAGCAGCATCAGCGCCGACAGCAACGCGAACCAGCACAGCGCGTAGTACAGGCCACTCACCGGAATGCCTTCGACGCGGTCGCGCACGCTCTTCTGCAGCGACACCGCCGCGAACAGGCCGAACAGCAGCAGGGTCAGGTAGTAGCCCTTCTCGTTGAGCGCCATCGTGGCGTTGAACAGGCCGATCAGGTAGGCCGCCGCACCCAGCATCAGGGCCACCCAAGAGGCGGCGATGAAGGCGGTGGAGGGCTTGTGGGGCATGGCAGTGTTCATTGCAGGTCCTTGGCAGGCAGACGGGCACGCTTTGCCCGGGCGTGCCCACCCTAGACGATCCCGCCGCGCTCGCACAGGGGGCGCAGGACCTTCGGGCCACGACGCTCACGCTACCAGTGGTATACAAGGGACAGCCCGGCCATCCGCATCCCCGCACTGGAGATACCCATGACCCGCACGCCCCTGCTGCTCGCCCTCGGCCTGGTGCCGATCCTTGCCACCTCCGCCTGCAATGCCGCTGACCCCGCCGCCAACGGCGCCCAGACCGCAGCGTACGCAGCCTCCAGCACTGCCGACCAGCGCCCGTTCACCGCCACCGAAATCAGCCGGTTCGACCAGCCGTGGGCGATGACCTTCCTGCCGGACGGCGGCCTGCTGGTCACCGAAAAGCGCGGCAAGCTGCAGCACCTGGACCTGGCCAGCGGCCAGAAGCATGAGATCACCGGCGTTCCGAAGGTCGCTTACGGCGGCCAGGGCGGCTTCGGTGACGTGATCCTGCACCCGCAATTCGCGAGTAATCACGTGATCTACCTCAGCTACGCCGAGGAAGGCACGCTGGACACCCGCGGTGCTGCCGTGGCCCGGGCCACGCTGGCACTGGATGCCAACGGCGGTGGCCAGCTGAAGGACCTGAAGGTGATCTGGCGGCAGAGCCCCAAGGTCAGCGGTGAGGGTCACTACGGGCATCGCCTCGCCTTCGGCCCGGACGGCAAGCTGTGGATCAGTTCCAGCGAGCGGCAGAAGTTCGATCCGGCCCAGGACATGGGCAGCAACCTCGGCAAGATCATCCGCCTCAACGACGATGGCAGCCTGCCCGCCGACAACCCGTTCGCCTCACAGGGCGGCGTTGCCGCGCAGGTGTGGTCGCTGGGCCACCGCAACATCCTCGGCATGGCCTTTGATGCCAACGGCAAACTGTGGGCGCACGAGATGGGCCCGGCCGGCGGCGACGAGCTGAACCTGATCGTGCGTGGCGCCAACTACGGCTACCCGATCGTTTCCAACGGTGACCATTATGACGGCCGGCCGATTCCCGACCACGACACGCGCCCGGAATTCGCCGCGCCGAAGGTGACCTGGACGCCGGTGATCTCGCCGGCCGGCTTCGTGATCTACAGCGGCAACCTGTTCCCGCAGTGGAAGGGCAGCGGCTTCATCGGTGGCCTGTCGTCGACCTCGCTGGTGCGTGTGGCCTTTGATGGCGACGGCGCGCGCGAAGCTGAGCGCTTCAGCATGGGCGAGCGCATCCGCGAAGTGGAACAGGGTCCGGATGGCGCCCTGTGGCTGCTGGAAGACGGCAGCAAGGCGCGCCTGCTGAAGCTCACCCCGAAGACCTGATGCCCCGGTAG
>NZ_JAOBZT010000088.1:0-15251 GCF_029839005.1 Stenotrophomonas sp. GD03958
CCAGCGCCTGACCGTGGAGGCCTCCAGGCTGTGGCGACGAGCAACGGCTTTGACCGATGTGGAAGTCTTGCAGGCCTCTTTGGCAACCTGCAGTTTGAAACGAGCGTCGTATCTGTTCATGTATCCCTCGGGGTTGGATCTGGCGTCCAACTCCCGGGGGGCACTTCAAGGATGGGTTTACGGCGTCCCCCGCAAACCCACCTCGGCCGGCCCAACCCGGAATGTCGCTCCGCCAGCCGCGAGGGGGCTCAGCCCGTTGGCCGGGAACCCCTCACCACTTGAACAACACCAGGCTGATCGCCAGGGTGCCCATGCCGGCCACCAGGCCATACACGGTTTCGTGGCCCTTGGCATAACGCTTGGCCGCCGGCAGCAGCTCATCCAGCGCAAGGAACACCATCACGCCGGCGATCAGTCCGAACACCCAGCCAAACGTGGCGTGCGACAGCGATCCTGACAACAGCCAGTAGCCCAGCGCCGCCCCCACCGGCTCGGCCAGGCCGGACAGCAGGCTGGCGCTGAATGCATAGGCCTTGTTCTGGGTGGCGAAGTACACAGGCACCGCGATCGCGATGCCCTCGGGGATGTTGTGGATGGCAATGGCAAAGGCCAGTGGCATGCCCACCGACGGGCTTTCCAGCGTGGCGAAGAAGGTCGCCAGCCCTTCCGGGAAATTGTGCGCTGTGATCGCGACCGAGGTCAGCAGTGCGACCCGCTTCAGGTACTCGCGGCTGTTTTCGCGGAACGCGGGGTCCTGCTTGTCCAGGCTGTCATGCGGATTCGGAATGAAGTGATCGATCAGCACGATGACGATCACGCCCAGCAGGAACGCCAGGGTGCCGTAGGTGAAGCCGCTGCGCTCGCCATAGGCCAATGCGAACGATGCGATGGACTTGTTGAGGATTTCCGATAGCGACACGTAGACCATCGCACCGCCGGCGAAGGCCAGGCCAAAGGCCAGCAGGCGCGGGTTAGGGCGGCGCGAGAACAGCACCAGCAGGCTGCCGATGGCAGTGGCCAGGCCGGCCGCGAGGGTGACCGCCAGCGCGATCCAGACGTTTTCAGGGGGAATCTGCAGCATTTGCCGACGCGGTCCTGGTCAACAGACAACCGCCCCGGATGAGCCCGGGGCGGGTAGGGCGAGGCGGGCCTTGTCGGGGCGCGCGATCAGCCGCCGCGGCGCAGGCGCTCTTCGATCGCGAAACACTGGTCCGGCTTCGGCTGCGGCGGGTTGAAGCTGACCGGCACCTGGATGGCGGCCGGCACCGGCTGGCCGTTGCGGGTGGCGGCCTTGAACTGCCAGCCCTGCACGGCGGTCCTGGCCAGCTCGTCCAGCTGCGGATTGCCGGCGCCGGTGAGCAGGGCGACCTCGCTCGGCTTGCCGTCGGTGCCGATGGTCACCTTGAACGTGCTGGTGCCACCCACGCCCATGCAGGCCAGTTCAAGCGGGTACTGCGGCGGCGGCGTCTTCACCGCGGCCACCTCGGTCGGCGCGGTCGCTGGCGGCGCCGGCGGCTCGGAGGCACCACAGCCGGCCAGGCCGGTCGCAGCGATCAGGGACAGGCTCAGCAAACGAACGTTCATGGCAGTTGCTCCGTCAGGGCCGAAGTCTTTGCGGCGCAGATGAAGTCGTTCTCGCTCAGGCCGCCCACATCGTGGGTGGAGAAGCGCACGACCGCGCGGTCGTAGTGTACGCCCAGGTCCGGATGGTGGTCCTCGCGGTGAGCAATCCAGGCCAGCGCGTTCACGAAGGCCATGGTGGCGTAGTAATCCTTGAAGCGGAAGGTGCGTGTCAGGGCCTGGCTGCCCTCGCTCAGCTCCCAGCCGGGAACCTGCGGCAGCAGTTCGGCCAGGCGGGCCTCGCCGAGCTTGTGGTCGCTGCCTTTGCGTGGCACGCAACGGGCCTGGGCCAGTGGAATCAGGTCGGCCATGGGAATCTCCACCTCGTGTTGACTGAACAATGCGCCGGACGGTGTATAAACCGAATGAGCGGCTGACGCGTACTTGGCTAGAATAGCCTGATGATCCAGATCTCCGACACTGCCCAGACCCATTTCCGCAAGCTGATCGAACGCGAGGGCGTGCCCGGCATGGGCGTGCGCCTGAGCGCGGTCGACCCCGGCACCCCGCGCGCCGACGCCCGGCTGGAGTTCGCCGAACCGACCGACCTGCTCGGCGATGAGTGGGCGGTGGACTGCGAAGGATTCACCCTGTACGTCGATGCCGGCAGCGTCGGCTGGCTGGACGGGGCCGAGATCGACATCGTCGCCGGTACCGCCGGCACCCAGCAGCTGACCATCAAGGCGCCGCGCATCAAGGGTGAAGCGCCCGGTGATGCGGCCTCGCTGGTCGAGCGCGTGCACTGGGTGGTGGAGAACGAAGTCAATCCGCAGCTGGCCTCGCATGGCGGCAAGGTGGCCGTGCAGGAAGTCTCGGCCGACGGCGTGGTACTGCTGCGCTTCGGCGGTGGCTGCCAGGGCTGTGGCATGGCCGACGTGACACTGAAGCAGGGCATCGAAAAGACCCTGATGGGCCGCGTGCCGGGCGTGACCGCCGTGCGCGACGCGACCGACCACGACAGCGGCCACGCGCCGTACATCCCGCGCGACAACGTCGCCTGATCGCTGACGCGTGCCTCTGACCCGGGCCGAGCAACTCATCGATCTACTGCTGGCGCGCCAGCAGCCCCGCGCCGTCCTCGAGAAGACCACGCGCCTGCCTTATGGCTGGGCGCTGTGGCTGCGCTCGCTGGGGCCGCTGCCGCGGCCGTACCACGCGCGCGACGTGATCGCGGTATTGCTGCCCCGACCGTTGCCGGGGCCACCCGGTCAATCGCCGCAGCTGTCGCCGTGGCAGGCGCTGCGCCGCTTGTTCTGGCAGGACTGGGATGCTGCGCCGCGCGACCAGCGCTGGATGCGTTGCGTCTCGGCCTTGGCCAGTGCGCTGCTGCATCTGCTGTTCTTCATGCTGCTGCTGTGGGTGGCGGTGATCCGCACCACGGCACCGGAAGAACAAGGCGCCGAGGGCGAGCGCGTGCAGGTGGAGTTCGTCGGTCGCGCTACCCAGGAAGGCGGCGGCGATCAGCTAGGTGCGGAAGCGGCGGCCGCTGCACCGCCGGGCCAGGTTGCAGCTGGCCAGAACGCAGGGGCCGCAACGGCGCCTGAGCCGCGTCCGGCGTCCGCGTCGGCAGCTGCGTCCGCACCCGCTCCGGCTGCAGTGGCCAGCGTGCCGCCGCCGCCCGCCGAATCCGAGCCGGCGCAGGTCGCGGCACCGCCGCCGTCTCCGGTGCAGGCCACCGAAGTAGCCGAGGCCAGTACGGATTTCGTGGTGCCACCTGTCAGCGTGCCGCGCACGGAGATCAGCATCGTGCCGCGCGACACGGTACCGACGGTGCGCGAGCGCAGTGTGCAGCCGGTGCAGGTGCCGCCGGCCCCGGCCGCACTGCGTGCGCCGGAGATCGCGGTGCGGACGCCGCAGCTGCGTGACATCCCGGTGCAGGAGCGTGAAATCAGTACGGTCGATGCACCGGCGATATCGCAGCCGCTGCGCACGGCCGATGTACAGGTCCGTGTGCCGCAGCGCGATGTGCAGGTGCGCGAGCGCGAAGTGCAGGCCGTGGTCGATCCGCAGGTACGGATGGCTGCTGTGGCCGGGCGCGAGCCGACCGTGCGAGCGCCGGCAGGCCGTGACCTGCAGGTGCGCGAGCGCGAAGTCGCGTCGGCACCCGCGGCGGCGCCTTCAACGTCCAGCGGCAGCGCGCCAGCGACAACGGCCGCGCCTGCGGCCAGTGGCAGTGCGCGCCAGGCCGAAAGCAGCACGCCACGGCCGTCCGCCTCCAGCACGGCACCGGCCCAGGCTGGAGCGCGCCCGGCCCCCGATCCGGGCAACTGGGCCACGCCCGCCAAGGGCGATGACTGGGGGGCGTCGAGCCGCAAACGGGACGGCGCCGACAAGGGCGCCCGCCAGGCCAGCGCCACCGGCAAGGGCAGTGGCCTGTTCAACGCCGATGGCAGCGTCCGCGTGCCGGGCCAGGAAGGCGATGGACGTGCCGAGCGCGGTGCGCCCGGTGGTGCCAACGATGGCTGGAGCAAGGAACGCATCGCGCAATCGGGCACCTGGTTGAAGCGACCGCCTTACGACTACACGCCCACGTCATTCGACAAATACTGGATCCCGCAGGAATCGCTGCTGGCCGAGTGGGTGCGCAAGGGAATAAAGGCAATGGAGATTCCGTTGCCGGGTACCAATACGAAGATTTCCTGCGTGATCTCGATCCTGCAGGCCGGTGGTGGCTGTGGCCTTACCAATCCGAACATGCAGGACCAGCCGGCCGTGGCGCGGCCACCGCCGGACATTCCGTTCAAGAAAGAACTGCAGGAAGATAACGGGAGCCGGTAGGCTAGGGAGCGCGCCACGCCCTGGCAGGCTCGCTTGGGTAGGTGTGCCAATCTTGGTTGGCACAGAAGCGCCGACCAAGGTCGGCCTCTACCAAGGCATCGGCGCATGCCGACCAAGGTCGGCCTCTACCAAGGCATCGGCGCATGCCGACCAAGGTCGGCATCCACCACGGCAGTGACCTTACGCGCTCTGCGACAGGAACACCCAGAACGGGATGTCGCGGCCAAGCCAGTCGCGGCTGGTCTCGTCCATCACGTCCAGCAGGGTGTCGAAGTCCTTCTGCGCGGTGGCGCGCAGCGCGTCCACGTCGCACAGGAACAGTGCATAGCCGTTGGCTGGCAGCCATTGCAGGTCGCGTAGATTGTCCGATAGCGCATCCCAGTTGCCGCCGAAACCGGCCGGAAAATCCAGCTGCGCGGCCAGCCGTGCGAGCAGGGTGCGCTTGTCGGCCACCCCTTCCAGATCGATGCGGATCACCTTCAGCCCGGCATCGCGCATTGCGGCGGCCAGGGCGCCGATGTCGTCGCTGTCGATGGCGTAGACACCGGCATTGTTGATGTCGTGCAGGCCGAGGCCGAAATCGTCATGGCTCATCACTGCGCTCCCTGGGCCGGTACGGTGAAGCTGCGGAATGATTCGTAGTGGTCGTCGGTGTAGTACCACGCCTCCGGCGGATCGCCGCCGGTGACGATGCGGCGCGTGCCACGGGTGCGCGCTCCGGGGGTGTCCACGGTGTATTCGCGGTAGTAGCCGCGCGGACGCTGCGGCAGCTGCTGTTCGCGGTTGCCGAACGTGCTGCCGTCCTGGCGGTGCGGGAACGGCCCGCCGCGCTGGATCAGCGCGATCGTCTGCAGGGCTTCGGCGGGCAGGAAGGCGGGCAGACCGTTGCCCTTGCCGGGCGTGACCATGGCCGGTGCGCGCGCGGCAGGCGCACCCTGCAGGTCCGGCGCAAACTGCGGCGCCGGCGGGCGCTGCATGAAATGGTTGACTACCAGGCCGAGCAGCAGCAGGGCGATGGCGGTGATCAGCAGCCGGGGGTTGCGCATGGGCAAGGGAGCGGGCGAGGGTGGTGCTCGGACTGTAGCGCCTGCGCGCTGCACGGCGCATGAGGAGGGGGCTGCGTCACCGCCGCGTAACAATTGCCGTCGTGCTCACCGGCGGGACGCAATTTCCTTTACATCCCCCTTGGTAATCTGCCGTTCTGTCCCCATCATTCACCGCGCACCGCCCGACAACGTCGGGTGCCCTCGCAATCAGGAGATGCACCATGGCCTATACCCTGCCCAAGCTGTCCTACGCCTACGACGCGCTGGAACCGCATATCGATGCGGCGACGATGGAAATCCATCACACCAAGCATCACCAGACCTACATCAACAACGTCAACGCGGCGCTGGAAGGCACCGAGTACGCTGACCTGCCGGTCGAAGAACTGGTGAAGAAGCTCAAGTCGCTGCCGGAGAACCTGCAGGGTCCGGTGCGCAACAACGGTGGCGGCCATGCCAACCACTCGCTGTTCTGGACCGTGATGGCACCGAACGCGGGCGGTAACCCGGTGGGCGACGTGGCCAAGGCCATCGACAAAGACCTGGGCGGCTTCGACAAGTTCAAGGACGCCTTCACCAAGGCAGCGCTGACCCGTTTCGGCAGCGGCTGGGCCTGGCTGAGCGTGACTCCGGACAAGAAGGTGGTGGTCGAGAGCACCGGCAACCAGGACAGCCCGCTGATGGAAGGCAACACCCCCATCCTCGGCCTGGACGTGTGGGAACACGCGTACTACCTGAAGTACCAGAACCGCCGCCCGGAATACATCGGCGCGTTCTTCAACGTCATCGACTGGAACGAAGTCGAGCGCCGTTACCAGGAAGCGATTGCCTGATCTCGTTGGCTGGATGAAATGAAAAGGCCGGGGGAGACCCCGGCCTTTTTGTTTTCCGCATTGGTAGTGCCGGCCGCTGGCCGGCAGCCCTGGAATGCCGGCCAGTGGCCGGCACTACCTATTCGGCCATGGCCGCATCGCCCTGCAGGCGCAGGGTGGCCATTACGCCCAGACGCAGGCCCGGCAGGTCGCCGTCGGCCGGCAGCAGGATCGGCTGCTGGCGGATGCCGTCGAAATGCTTGACCTGGAAGAGCACATCCAGACCATGGCCAGTGCTGCCCCCGCCACTGGCCGCAGGCGCCTCGGCGCGGCCGCCGGGATTGCGCCGCGCCGGCTGGAAGCCCGGCGTGCTGCGCACCAGTTCCATCGTGTTGGCCGAGAAGTCGCCGGCGATCAGGCTGGGCATGCCCTCGGCGGTGGCAGCAATCCAGGTCATCAGGTCGCTGGTCTGGTGCTGGCGCGCGGCGGCCTCGTCCGGGTCGGGGCGGAGCCGTGCCACATAGATGTTGACCAGCGCCTCGCCCAGCTTCAGCCGCATCATGCCGGCCGCGCTGAAGGTGCCGGGAGGATGCAGCAGGGTCACGCCGTCCTCGCTGACCGGCAGCCGGGTCAGCATCGCGTTGCCATGCCGCAATGTCTGGCTGGGTGGATCGGCGGTAACGAAGTCGCAGCTGTAACGAAGCCGGCTGGCCAGCCAGCAGGCCGGGTTGCGGCCCTGCTGCTGCAGCACCTGCTGCACCGAGATCACGTCCGGCTGCAGGTCGGTCAGCAACTGCGCGACCTGCTCGCGGCGCAACTTCCATTGCGCATCATCGTGGCTGGGCAGCTCCAGCGCGGCCACCGTCAGCTGGCGGGAGCCGCTTTCGCTGGCCGCCGTGGCCGGTGCCTGCGGCCGCGCCTGTGCCTGCAACGCCATCAGCAGCATCAGGCAACTGAGCAGGAGACGGGCGGGGGGGAGGGGGCGCATAACGATAAGTTTACGCTTTTGTCGTGCAGGTGCCGTGACTTCCGGCACGGAGCGCGGTTGCCTGCCATGGATGGGCACCGTTGTCATGCAGCCCTGCAGCGTGCTTCGCAAGGCCCGGTTCCGGTAACCTTGCGCCTTTCGCTTTGCAGGAATGCCTTACAGGATGAGCCACGACGCAGTTGCCCCCATCGCCGGCCAGGGAAAGATGCCGCGCCAGATCCCGTACATCATCGGCAATGAGGCCTGCGAGCGGTTCAGTTTCTACGGGATGCGCAACATCCTGGTGCAGTTCCTGATCACCTCGCTGCTGCTGCAGGAAATCACGGCCGAAGGCCGTGCCGGTGAAGCCAAGGACATCATGCACAGCTTCATGATCGGCGTGTATTTCTTCCCGCTGCTCGGGGGTTGGCTGGCCGACAGGTTCTTCGGCAAGTACCACACCATCCTCTGGTTCAGCCTGGTCTACTGCGCCGGCCATCTGTGCCTGGCGCTGTTCGAGAACAGCCGCGAGGGCTTCTTCCTCGGCCTGGGCCTGATCGCCCTGGGTGCCGGTGGCATCAAGCCGCTGGTGGCCTCGTTCATGGGCGACCAGTTCGACCAGAGCAACAAGCACCTGGCCAAGATCGTTTTCGACGCCTTCTACTGGATCATCAACTTCGGCTCGCTGTTCGCCTCGCTGCTGATCCCGCTGGTGCTGAAGAACTGGGGCCCGCAGTGGGCGTTCGGCATCCCGGGCATCCTGATGTTCATCGCCACTTTCGTGTTCTGGCTGGGTCGCAAGCGCTACGTGCTGGTACCGCTGCCGCCGAAGGACCCGCATTCGTTCGCCAACGTGGTGCGTACCGCACTGACCACGCGCGTGGCCGGCCAGGGCCGTCCGGGCCTGGTGATCGCCGTGCTCGGCCTGGTGCTGGCAGCGGCCTCGTTCGGCCTGGTCGGCTCGCTGGGCATCGTGATCTGCCTGTGCCTGGCGCTGGTGGCCATTCTCGCCGGCATCGGTGGCGGCACCTGGTTGCAGCTGGACCGGGCCCGTGGCCAGCATCCAGCCGAAGCCGTGGAAGGCGTGCGCTCGGTGCTGCGCGTGCTGGTGATCTTCGCGCTGACCACGCCGTTCTTCTCGCTGTTCGACCAGAAGGCCTCGACCTGGGTCCTGCAGGGCCAGCAGATGCAGATGCCGAGCTGGTTCAGCGCCTCGCAGATGCAGGCGCTGAACCCGCTGCTGGTGATGATCCTGATTCCGTTCAACAACCTGGTGCTGTACCCGGCCCTGCGCCGCTTCGGCTTGGAGCCGACCGCGCTGCGCCGCATGACCGCCGGCATCGCCTTCAGTGGCCTGGCCTGGATCGTGGTCGGCGGCATCCAAGTGGTGATGGACGGCGGCAACGCTTTGTCGATCTTCTGGCAGATCCTGCCGTATGCATTGCTGACCTTCGGTGAGGTGCTGGTCTCGGCCACCGGCCTGGAGTTCGCCTACAGCCAGGCGCCGCAGGCGATGAAGGGCGTGGTGATGAGCTTCTGGAACCTGACCACCACCATCGGCAACCTGTGGGTGCTGCTGTCCAACGCTGCCGTGCGCAACGATGCGGTGACCCACAAGATCGCCAGTACGGGCCTGAGCGAGGCGGCATTCCTGATGTTCTTCTTCGCCGGTTTCGCCTTCGTCGCGGCGTTGGCCTTCGGTTGGTACGCGAAACGCTATCGTATGGTCGACAACTACCGTAGCGCCTGAGCCTGACATGACCCCCGTCAATCTGCTGTTGATCGCCATCACCGCCCTCCTGTCGTGGATGGCGTTCAACAACCGCAAGCTGGCCGACCGCCTGATCCTCTGGCCGCCGGCCGTCGACCGCCATCGCCAGTACGACCGGCTGGTGACCTATGGCTTCATCCACGCCGACTGGTCGCACCTGATCTTCAACATGATCACCCTGTTCTTCTTCGGGGGATTCATCGAGAGCGTGATGGTGCAGCTGACCGGCAGCTACCTGACCTACCCGGCGTTCTACATCGGTGCGCTGCTGGTCTCGATCCTGCCCAGCTACCTGAAGAACCAGAAGAACCCGAACTACCTCAGCCTCGGGGCATCCGGGGCGGTGTCGGCGGTGCTGTTCGCCTTCATCCTGATCAAGCCGTGGTCGATCATCCTGGTGTTCTTCATCCCGGCACCGGCGATCATCTATGCCGCGTTCTATGTCGGCTACAGCATCTGGATGGACAAGCGCGGCGGCGACCGCATCAACCACAGCGCACACCTGGCCGGTGCGGCGTTCGGCGTGATCTTCATGCTGGCCATGCAGCCGAGCATCTTCACCCACTTCCTGCGCGAACTGTCCAACCCGACCTTCCGCCTCGGCGGCGGTTGAAGCGGGTAGCGGGGCGAATCGGTGACGATTCGCCCCGGTTTTCAGAGCGTGTGCTGCTGGCCGTAGGTATCCAGCAGGCGGGCGAACACTTCCTCGCCGATGCGCTGGAAATCCTGGTCTTCGGTCTGCCCTTCCACCGCAAGTTGCAGCAGGCCCTCCAGCAGGGCGCGGTCAGTATCTGAATGGGAATCGCTGGGGTGCATCGGAGCCTCCGCGGGGGTGCGCATGGTCAACGGTCGCAAGGGGCGTGCCAAGCTGGCCGTACCCCTCCACAGGCGATAGCGGCCGTCAGCGCTCCAGCTTGAGGGTCGCAAACTGACGTGAATGGATCAGACTTGCCCCTGTTCAGGCTTCACGCGATCATGGCGCCCGGCTGCGCACCATCCACGCAGTCGCCGCAGGAGACAGTTCCATGGCTTCGGTCACGCCCCCCGGTCTGGCCTATGAGGTCGCACACGACCTGGCCAACCATCGCTTCACCGCCCGTGTGCGTGGACAGCTGGCGGTGCTGGACTACCAGATCAAGCGCAAACGCATGGTCATCACCCACACCGAGGTGCCTGAGCCGATCGCCGGCCGTGGGATCGCCGGTGAGCTGACCCGCGTGGCACTGCGTTTCGCCCGCGAGCAGAAGTACAAGGTGGTGCCGGCCTGTTCCTACGCCGAGGCGTTCCTGCAGCGGCATGAGGAGTATCACGATCTGCTCGCTGGCTGAACGCCGGCGGGCCACGCTTCAGCCATGGCAGGCAATGATGTACAAACATGAACAGGGGATCCCGATGAAGATTGGAAACAACCGGCCACTGCGCGGCAGCGCGTTGGCCGGCGTGGTGGGCGTGCTGTTGCTGGCCGGTTGCCAGCGTGAAAGCGAGCCGGCACCGGCGACCGACGCGGCCCCCGCCGCCGAGGCCACTGCCGCAGGTGAAACGCCGGCCACGGAAGCGCCGCTGGACCTGCGCGACGTGATCGAGAACAACGAGCGCGAAGTGGTGGGCATCAGCTACCCGGCCGGCATCGATCGCTACCCGGGCCTGGCGCGCGCGCTGCAGAACTACGCAACCAGCGCACGCAGCGACCTGCAGCAGGCACTGGACGGGCTCGGCAATGACAAGCCGACCATGCCCTACGAACTGTCGCTGAGCTTCGAGAAGCTGCTGGAAACGCCGCAGTTGGTGGTGGTCAGTGCCGATGGCAGCCGCTATACCGGTGGCGCCCACGGCGAGCCGCTGGTGGCGCGCTTTGTGTGGTTGCCGCAGCAGCAGCAGATGCTCAGTGCCGAAAAGCTGGTGGCCGACGCCAAGGGCTGGAAGGCGATCAGCGATTTCGTCGCCGACCAGCTGCGCGAACGCGTGGCCACCCGGCTCAGCGGCGAGGACATGGATCCGGCCCAGCTGCAGGAATCGCTGCGCAACGCGTCACGCATGATCGCCGACGGTACCGGGCCGCAGGCCGACAATTTCAGCCAGTTCCAGCCGCTGACCAACGACAAGGGGCAGATCACCGCGCTGCGCTTTGTGTTCCCGCCGTACCAGGTGGGGCCATACTCGGACGGCACCCAGACCGCCGACGTACCGGCGGCGGTGCTGTTGCCGCACGTGGCCAAGGACTACGTGGAGCTGTTCGCACGCGGTTGACCGCACGAGGAGGTGGCGTGGATACAGGGTTGCAGGAGCGGGTCGCCGGCCTGCTGCAGGAAGCCGGGGTCCGCATCGGCGGCACCCAGCCACAGGACATCCAGGTGCATGACCCGCGTTTCTTCGCGCGGGTCATGGGCCAGGGCTCGCTCGGCCTCGGCGAGAGCTACATGGACGGCTGGTGGGACGCCAACGTCCTGGATGAATTCCTGGTCCACCTGATGCAGGCGCACCTGGACGAACGGGTGCACGGCTGGCGCGAAGTGGCCGATGCGCTGAAGGCGCGCCTGTTCAACCTGCAGGCCGGGCAGGGCAGCTACGAGGTCGGCCGCCGCCACTACGACCTCGGCAACGATCTCTACCAGGCCATGCTGGGCCAGCGGCTGGTCTACAGCTGCGGCTACTGGCGCCATGCCGGTGACCTGGATGCCGCGCAGGAAGCAAAGCTTGATCTGGTCTGCCGAAAGCTGGGCCTGCGCCCGGGCCAGCGCGTGCTGGACATTGGCTGCGGTTGGGGCGAAGCTCTGAAGTTCGCCGCTGAGCGCTACGGTGTGAGTGGCGTCGGCGTGACGATTTCGCAGGAGCAGGCCGAGTTCGCGCGGAACCTGTGCGCGGGCCTGCCGATCGAGATCCGATTGCAGGACTACCGCGAGCTGGACGAACCGTTCGATGCGATTTTCTCGATCGGCATGTTCGAGCACGTCGGTGACAAGAACTACGCGGGCTTCTTCGAGGTGGCCAAGCGTTGCCTGTCGCCGCGCGGCCTGCTGCTGTTGCACAGCATCGGCACCAACATCTCCCGGCATCGCACCGATCCGTGGATCGCGCGCTACATCTTTCCCAACTCGATGCTGCCGTCGGCGGCGCAGATCACCCGGGCGTTCGAAGGCCGTTTCGTGCTGGAAGACTGGCACAACTTCGGCACCGACTACGACCTGACCCTGCAGGCATGGCGGCGCAACGTGGAAGCAGCGTGGCCACGGCTGGATGCGCGCTATGACGAGCACTTCCGCCGCATGTGGCGCTTCTACCTGGCCGGGTCGATGGCCACCTTCCGCTGCCGGCACGCGCAGCTGTGGCAGCTGGTGCTGTCGCCGGAAGGCGTGCCGGGTGGGTACGTGGCGCCGCGCTGAAGCCAGCGCGGGGGCGGAGACCCCGGGGTCAGATCCCTTTTCGCAGAAAAGGGCTCCGACCCCAGCCACAACAAAAAAACCGCCCGGTCTCCCGGGCGGTTTCCATTTCAGGCCGGTACGCAGGCGATCAGTTGCCAGCGCCGGTCAGGCCACGCTTTTCCAGCAGCGGTTCGATCTGCGGCTCGTGGCCGGCGAAATCGCGGAACAGCTGCATCGCATCGACGCTGCCGCCCTTGGACAGCAGCGTGGCGCGGAAGTGGTCGCCGTTCTTGCGGCTCAGGCCGCCGTTGTCCTTGAACCACTTCTGGGTGTTGGCGTCGAGCACTTCCGACCAGATGTAGGCGTAGTAGCCGGCCGAATAGCCGCCCATGATGTGGCTGAAGTACGGCGTCTTGTAGCGCGGCGGCACCGGCGCGTAGTAGATGCCGTCCTTCTCCAGCGCGGCGCGCTCGAAGGCCATCACGTCCTTGGCGGCCGGCACCTGGTCGGCGCCGATCTGGTGCCAGCGCTGGTCCAGCATGGCCGCACCCAGGTACTCGGTGGTAGCGAAGCCCTGGTTGAACTTGGCTGCCGCCAGCACCTTGTCCAGCAGTGCCTGCGGCATCGCCGAACCATTCTGGTAGTGCTTGGCGTAGTTCTTCAGGATGACCGGGTTGTCGGCCCACATCTCGTTGACCTGCGAGGGGAACTCGACGAAGTCACGCGGCACCGAGGTGCCCGAGAAGTACGGGTACTTCACGTTGGAGAACATGCCGTGCAGGGCGTGGCCGAACTCGTGGAACGTGGTGTTCACCTCGTCCCAGGTCAGCAGGGTCGGCTGGCCGGCCGGCGGCTTCGGAATGTTCAGGTGATTGGCGACCACCGGCTTGAAGCCGGTCAGCTTGGACTGCGAGACGTAGGAGTTCATCCACGCGCCACCGCGCTTGGAGGCGCGTGCATACGGGTCGAAGATGAAGATCGCCAGCTGGCTGCCGTCGGCGTCGAACACGTCGTAGACGGTGACGTCATCGTGGTAGACCGGCAGGTCGGTGCGCTGCTTGAAGGTCAGGCCGAATTCCTGGCCCGCGGCGTAGAACACGCCGTTCTCCAGCACGTTCTTCATTTCGAAGTACGGCTTCAGCTGCGACTCGTCGAAGTTGTACTTGGCCTGGCGCACCTTCTCGCTGTAGAAGGCCCAGTCCCACGGTTCCAGCTTGAACGTCGGCTTGCCGGCCGCCTTCTGTTCCTGGTCGATCATCGCCTGCAGGTCGGCGGCCTCACGCTTGGCGTTGGCCACTGCGGCCGGGGCCAGCTTGCCCAGCATCGCGTTGACCGCTTCCGGCGTCTTGGCGGTCTGGTTGGTCAGGTTGTAGGCGGCGAAGTTCGGGAAGCCCATCAGCTTGGCCTTGTCGGCACGCAGCTGCATGATGCGCGAAACCAGCGCGGTGTTGTCGAACTCACCGCCGCGGCTGCCGCGGCTGACCGACGCTTCGTAGATCTTCTGGCGCAGGGCGCGGTTGGCCAAGTTGGTCAGCGGCGGCTGGCCGGTGGTGTTGAGCAGGGTGATTACATACTTGCCTTCCAGGCCCCGGGCCTTGGCGGCTTCGGCGGCGGCGGCGATCTGCTCCTTGGACAGGCCGTCCAGTTCCTTGACGTCGTCGACGGTGATCGCCGAGGCGTTCACCTCCGACTGCACGTTCTGGCTGAACCTGGTGCCCAGGCTGGCCAGCTCGGCGTTCATCTCCTTCAGCTTGGCCTTGTCGGCCTCGGACAGCTTGGCGCCGGCGCGCACGTAGTTGTCGTAGTACTTCTCGACCAGGCGCACGCCTTCGGCGTCCAGGCCCAGCTGGCTGCGGGTGTCATACAGCGCCTGGATGCGGGCGAACAGCTTGCCGTTCAGTGCGATCGCATCGCTGTGCGCGGCGAACTTCGCCGAGTAGTCGGCCTGCAGCTTCTTGCGGGTGTCGTTGGTGTCGGCACCGACCAGGCTGAAGAACACGGTGGTCGCGCGGTCGAGGACATCACCGCTCTTTTCCAGGGCGATGATGGTGTTGTCGAAGGTCGGCTTGGCCTTGTTGTTGGCGATGGCCTCCACTTCCTTCAGCTGCTGCGCCATGCCGGCGTCGAAGGCCGGGGCGAAGTCGCTGTCCTTGATCTTGTCGAACTGCGGGAAGTGCAGCGGCAGCGGGCTTTCGGCGAAGAACGGATTGGCCTGCTGGGCGGTGCTGCTGGCGGCCGGGGTGGCGGCGCTGGCCGAGAAGGCGGGCAGGGCAAGGCCGAGGGACATGGCCACGGCAAGGGCAAGGCGGGTGGTCAAGGCAGGAACTCCGGTAAGGCAAACAAGGGCCCGAGGGTAACCCGGCCGGCGGCGCCCGCACTTGTGTCAAAAGGCATGTTGCCGCGGCCGGGCGCGGGTACCATGCATTCACTGCCCACGGTTCAGCGCCATGACCACTGCCTACGATTTCAGCTTCCGCGACCTCGACGGCCAGCCACAGGCCCTCGCCGGGTACCGGGGTCACCCGCTGTTGCTGGTCAATGTCGCCAGCCGCTGTGGCTTCACCCCGCAGTACACCGGGCTGGAACAGCTGTGGCAGGAGTATCGCGAGCGTGGCCTGGTGGTGATCGGCTTCCCATGCAACCAGTTCGGCGCGCAGGAGCCGGGGGACGCCGCGCAGATCCGCCAGTTCTGTTCGCTGGATTATCCGGTCAGCTTCCCGCTTTCGGAGAAGATCGAGGTCAACGGCGAGGGGGCTGATCCGTTGTGGGCATGGCTGTCACGCGAGAAGCGCGGTCTGCTCGGCAGTGCCCGCATCAAGTGGAATTTCAGCAAGTTCCTGGTCGACCACCAAGGGCAGGTGGTGTCGCGGCATGCGCCCACCACCCGGCCGGAGCAGC
>NZ_JAOBZT010000089.1:0-15208 GCF_029839005.1 Stenotrophomonas sp. GD03958
GCCGGCCGCTGGCCGGCACTCCCGTTGCAGCATCATTTCTCGACGAACGCGCGCTCGAACACGTAGTGGCCCGGCTGGCCGATGCGCGGCGATACCTGGAAGCCGCGGGCATCGAGCACGCTGCGCAGATCAGCCAGCATCTGCGGGCTGCCGCAGATCATCGCGCGGTCGTTTTCCGGGCTCAGTTCCGGCAGGCCGAGGGTGCGCTGCATCTGGCCGCTTTCCATCAGCGAGGTCAGGCGGCCCTGGTTGGCGAACGGCTCGCGGGTAACGGCCGGGTAGTACAGCAGCTTGTCGCCGATCATGTCGCCGAGGAACTCGTGCTCCCGCAGTTCCTTCTCGAAGTAATCGCGATAGGCCAGGTCCTTTTCGTAGCGCACGCCGTGGCAGAGGATCACCTTCTCGAAGCGCTCATAGGTTTCCGGGTCCTTGATCACCGACAGCCACGGCGCCAGGCCGGTGCCGGTGCCCAGCAGGTACAGATTCCTGCCGGGGTGCAGGTCGCTGATCAGCAGGGTGCCGGTGGGCTTCTTGCCGACCAGCACCTTGTCACCCGGCTTGATGTGCTGCAGGCGCGAGGTCAGCGGGCCGTCCTGCACCTTGATGCTGAAGAACTCCAGCTGCTCTTCCCAGTTGGCACTGGCGATGGAGTACGCACGCAGCAACGGGCGCGCGTCGGTTTCCAGGCCGATCATCACGAACTGGCCGTTCTCGAAGCGGAAGCCGCTGTCGCGGGTGGTGGTGAAACTGAAGTAGGCGTCGGTCCAGTGGCGGACCTCAAGCACCGTTTCGGCGCCAAAAGCGGAGGACATGGGCGTATCTATCGAAAGTCGTCGGAGGTGATTCTATCTCAAATGAGACAGGTTCTCATTGGGCGGAACGAGAGGCGTTCTCAGCGGTAACCGGCCGCCTGCAGTTCGAACAGTTCGGCGTAGCGGCCGCCCTGGGCCATCAGCTGCGCATGGGTGCCGCTGGCCTCGATGCGGCCATCGGCCAGCACCAGGATGCGGTCGGCCATGCGTACCGAGGAAAAACGGTGGGAGATCAGCACTGCGGTGCGATTATCCGCCAGTTCCCTGAACCGCTGGAACACGTCGAACTCACTGCGCGCATCGAGCGCGGCGGTGGGCTCGTCGAGGATCATCACCTGCGCGTTGCGCATCCAGGCGCGGGCGATGGCGATCTTCTGCCATTGGCCGCCGGACAGGTCCACGCCCTGCTTGAAGCGACGGCCGATCTGCTGCGCGTAGCCGCCGGGCAGGTCGTCGATCACTTCCTCGGCCATGCCACGCCGTGCCGCGTCGGCGATGCGCGCCTGATCGTCCATCGCCTCGACTTGGCCGACGCCGATGTTCTCGCCCGCGCTGAGGTTGTAGCGCACGAAATCCTGGAAGATCACCCCGAGGTTGGCACGCAGGTCGTCCAGGTCGTAGTCGCGCAGGTCGCGGCCATCGAGCAGGATGCGGCCCTCGTCCGGTTCGTACAGGCGTGCCAGCAGCTTGACCAGGGTGGTCTTGCCGGCGCCGTTCTCTCCCACCAGGGCCAGCACTTCGCCGGCGTGCAGCTGGAAATCCAGGTGGCGCACCGCCCACTGTTCGGCATCGGGATAGCGGAAGCCGACGTCCTCGAACACGAAGCCCTGGCGGATCGGCTGCGGCACGCGCACCGCCCCTTCGCGCGAGTGGATCTCCGGCTGGATCTGGAAGAACGAGAACAGGTCATCCAGGTACAGCGCCTGGCTGGCCACCTGCGAGAATCCGATCAGCAGGCCCTCCAGGAGTTGGCGCAGGCGCAGGAAGCTGCCGGCGAGGAAGGTCAGGTCGCCGATCGTGAAGTCGCCGCGTACCGTGCGCCAGGCGATGTAGGCGTAGGCGGTGTAATAGCCCAGCGTGCCGAGCGCGGCCAGCAGCGTGCCCCAGAACGCGCGGCGCCGTGCCAGTGCGCGGTTGGCCAGGAACAGCGCCACCGACAGGCGCCGGTAGCGCTCCACCAGGAAGCGGTGCAGGTTGTAGATCTTCACTTCCTTGGCCGTTTCCACGCTGGCACCCAACTGGCGCAGGTAGTCGAGCTGGCGGCGCTCGGGCGTCCACTGGAAGTTGAGGCTGTAGCCGGCCGCATTGAAGTGCGATTCGCCGATGAAGGCCGGCACCAGTGCCAGCGCCAGCAGCAGGATCAGCCACGGCGCATAGACCAGCAGGCCGATGGCGAGGCTGGCCACGGTGATCGCATCCTGCACCTGGCCGAACAGCTGGCTCATCAGGTTCATCCGGCCCATGGTCTGGCGCCGTGCACGGTCCAGCTTGTCCTGCAGGTCCGGGTCCTCGAAGTCCTCCAGATCCAGCGTCGCGGCGTGTTCCATCAGGCGGATGCTGGTGGCGTTGGCGAACAGTTCCGAGAGCAGCGCATCGGCATAGCTGACCAGCCGGCCGAGCAGGTCCGAGGCGATGGCCAGGCCGAATTCCAGCGCCAGCAGGCCCAGCAGTGGATTGAGCAGTCCGCTGGACAGCGCCTCGCCCAGTGGCGGGAAGCCGGCACCGTGCTGGCTCAGGTGCAGGGCGCTGTCGATGATCAGCTTGCCGACGTACAGCATCGCCACCGGCAGCAGCGCCCGGATCAGCCGCAGGCCAAGGCTGGCCAGGGTGAGCGCGGGGCTGGTCTGCCACACCATGCGCAGGAACGGCGGCAGGTTACGCATCGCCTTGAAGCGCTGGCGCAGGCTGGGTTTCTTCGCGGCGGCGGCGCCAGCGGTGGGGGAAGCAGGCATGCGCGTATTGTGCGCGCCTGCTACGTGCAGAGGGGGTCAGTGCAGGCGTGTGGCCGGCACCGGGGTCAGATCCCTTTGCGCGGCAAAGGGCTCTGACCCCAGCGACCCACAGCGGGTCAGAGCCCTTCGCGAAGCGAAGGAATCCGACTCTCCCGCATCCACGCATGGCGTGGATCTACCGTGTCGACCAAGGTCGACACCTACCAGCAGCACCGATGAACTGTCGAAGGCGGGGTGGGTCAGGCCGGCAGCGGCGGCAGCAACCCCGCACCGAGGCGGTTCCAGGCATTGATCACCGCGATGCCCATGCTCAGGTCACTGATGCCCTTCTCATCGAAGTGCGGCGCCAATGCATCGAACGCCGCCTGCGACGGCGCGCCGTCGGTCAGCCGGGTCAGTGCCTCGGCCCAGCCCAGCGCCGCGCGCTCGCGTTCGTCGAAGAAGCGGCTCTCGTGCCATGCCGGCAGCGTGTCAAGCTTGCGCGGCTCGATGCCGCCCTTGCGCAGGGCCGTGCCGTGCATGTCCATGCAGTAGCCGCAGCCGTTGAGCTGCGACACGCGCAGGAACACCAGTTCCATCAGGGTCGGATCGATCGAGCTGTCATGCACGGCCTGGCTGGCGGCCAGCAGGCCCTTGAAGGCCTCGGCGGCCAGGCGGGTGTAGGGAACTCGGGGCGAGGTGTGGTTGGACATCGTGGGCTCCAGGGCGGCCACGATGGCCGCCTTTCACTCCCAGGACGCCGCAGCACCATCGCGCGTGACAACCCTCGGCAGCTTTTCCGGATTCAGCACGCTGTAGACATTGGCGATGCGGCCGTCGACCACTTCGATGGTGGTGACCGAGTGCAGGCGCTCGCCGTGGAAACGCAGGATCGCCGGCTCGCCGTTGACATAGCCGAGCTGCGCCGGATGCGCCGCGCCGCGGCGGGCGATGGCCCAGAACAGGCGGCCGATGCGCTCGGCGCCCAGCAGCGGGCGTACCGCTGCGGTGACCACGCCGCCGCCGTCGGAGACCAGCTGCGCGTTGGTGTGCAGCAGGGCCTGGATCGCGTCGCTGTCGCCGCGCTGCGAGGCATCCATGAAGCGCGCCAGCAGCTGCCGGTGCTGGCTGGCGTCGGCATTGAAGCGCGGCCGCCCGGCGTGCAGGCGCTGCCGGGCACGGTGTACCAACTGCCGGCAGTTGGCTTCGCTGTGGCCGATCAGGTCGGCGATTTCGCGGTAGTCGTGGTCGAAGGCCTCCTTCAGCAGGAACGCGGCGCGTTCTTCGGGGCCGAGCTGTTCGAGCAGGGTCAGGAAGGCCACCGAGACCTCGTCGGCCAGCGCATGCAGCTGGGCCGGGCCGGGCGCGGGGTCAGGCTCCAGGGTAACCGCCAGCGGTTCGGCCAGCCATGGGCCGACATAGTGGACACGCTCGCGCTTGGCCGCTCGCAGGCGGTCCAGGCCGAGCCGGGTGGTGGTGGTGACCAGCCACGCCTCGGGGTCGCGGACGCTGGCCGGATCGGCGCCGGACCAGCGCAGCCAGGCATCCTGGACCACGTCTTCGGCGTCGGCGCGGCTGCCGAGCAGGCGGTAGGCCAGCGCCATCAGGCGCGGGCGGTGGGTCTGGAAAACGGTTTCGGCGTTCATGTGGGCAAGGACGCCGCAGTGGCGCGTGGCGTGACAGAGCGTCGGGGGAATCTTGCCGGCCAGCGGCCAGCACGACCACCCCGGGGCCGGGGGAGGGGGTAAAATGGGCGGATTACCCCCGCCAGCCTCGAGCAAGCGAGCAAGCCGTGACATCGATCAAGCAGGAAGACCTCATCCAGTCCATCGCCGACGCGCTGCAGTACATCTCGTACTACCACCCGGTCGACTACATCAAGAACCTTGCCGCCGCCTACGAGCGCGAGGAGTCGCCGGCCGCGAAGGAAGCGATGGCCCAGATCCTGATCAATTCGCGGATGTGCGCCGAAGGCCACCGTCCGATCTGCCAGGACACTGGCATCGTCACCGTGTTCCTGGAAATCGGCATGGACGTGCGCTGGGACGACGCCACCATGGGCGTGGAAGACATGGCCAATGAAGGCGTGCGCCGTGCCTACATGCACCCGGACAACAAGCTGCGCGCTTCGGTGCTGGCTGATCCGGCCGGCAAGCGCATCAACACCAAGGACAACACCCCGGGCGTGGTCAACGTCAAGGTGGTGCCGGGCAACAAGGTCGACGTGATCGTCGCCGCCAAGGGCGGTGGTTCGGAAGCGAAGACCAAGTTCGCCATGCTCAACCCGTCCGACTCGATCGTCGACTGGGTGCTGAAGACCGTGCCGACCATGGGCGCCGGCTGGTGCCCGCCGGGCATGCTCGGCATCGGCATCGGTGGCACCGCCGAGAAGGCGATGCTGCTGGCCAAGGAAGCGCTGATGGAGCCGATCGACATCACCGAGCTGCAGGCCCGTGGTGCGTCCAACCGCATCGAAGAGCTGCGCCTGGAGCTGTACGAGAAGGTCAACGCGCTGGGCATCGGTGCGCAGGGCCTGGGTGGCCTGACCACCGTGCTCGACATCAAGATCAACGACTACCCGACCCACGCGGCCAACCTGCCGGTGGCGATGATCCCGAACTGCGCGGCCACCCGCCATGCGCACTTCACCCTCGATGGCAGCGGCCCGGTGATGCTGGACCCGCCGTCGCTGGAAGACTGGCCGAAGCTGACCTACGACGCGTCCAAGGGCACCCGCGTGGACCTGGACACGATCACGCCGGAAGACGTGGCCAGCTGGAAGCCGGGCCAGACCCTGCTGCTCAACGGCAAGCTGCTGACCGGCCGCGATGCCGCGCACAAGCGCATGGTTGACATGCTCAACAAGGGCGAGCAACTGCCGGTCGATCTGAAGGGCCGCTTCATCTACTACGTCGGCCCGGTCGATCCGGTGCGCGACGAAGTGGTGGGCCCGGCCGGCCCGACCACCGCCACCCGCATGGACAAGTTCACCGAGCAGGTGCTGGCACAGACCGGCCTGCTGGGCATGGTCGGCAAGGCCGAGCGCGGCCCGGCCGCGATCGAGGCGATCAAGAAGCACAAGTCGGCCTACCTGATGGCCGTGGGTGGCTCGGCCTACCTGGTGTCCAAGGCGATCAAGGCCGCCAAGGTGGTTGGTTTCGCTGACCTGGGCATGGAGGCGATCTACGAGTTCACCGTGCAGGACATGCCGGTGACCGTGGCAGTTGACTCCACCGGTGAATCGGTGCACAAGACCGGCCCGCGCGAATGGCAGGCCCGTATTGGCAAGATTCCGGTGGTGGTGGAGTAATCCTTCCACCCAGTGTTCAGACAACGGCGCCCGTGTGGCGCCGTTGTTGTGTGCAGCCTGCCTGCGCGTGGCCTGCTCTGCTAACGTACTGGCTGGCGTTCTGGAAGGGAGTCCATCGTGCTGCAGTGGCCGCGTGTTTTCGTGTTGCTGGTCGCTGCGCTGGCGTGCAGCGCCTGCGGGCCACGTTACTTCGTCGAGCCTCCCACCCACGAAGCGGGGAAGATCTGCGCGTCGGTCTGCGAGAACCGGAAGGCAACGTGTGACTTCCACAACCGCGCCCTTGCCGAGTCGGATCAGCGCAGCTGCGAAAGCGAGAAGAGCCGGGTCATCAGCCGTTGCAGTGATATCGCCGATGACAAGCAGCGGCACAACTGCGAAGGGGGCAACGGTGCCGGCAACTACTGCGGTCCCCCGGTGCTTCCTTCATGCGGCGCTCCGTACGCCCAATGCCTGCTCTCCTGCGGCGGCACCGTGAATGACGTTCGCACCGACACCGGTGTTCCCGTGTACTGATCGGGGGGCGCGTCGGGCCTGCACGAGTAACCGTAGTCTGCTAGGGTCGGCACATCCCTGCACTGGATGTGCCCATGCGCCTGCATCGATCCGTCGCGACTGTGTTCCTGCTGGTCCTGGCCGGCTGCAGCACAACGTCCTCCTATGAAGGTGCGGATTTCTCCGCCTCCTCGCAGTGCCGCGTGCAATGCCAGGCCGATTATCGGAGCTGCATGGCGCGGGGGAGTATCGGCAGCAACGACTTCAGCTGCGAACAACAGATGGTGCCGGCGCCGGACAAACGCTGCAAGGACGTTGCCAATCCCGAACTGCGCCGTTCCTGTGAACTGAAGACGCACGACTGCGCGATACGCACGCCGATCATGTCCTGTAGCGAAGGCCGCGATACCTGCATGAGCCGCTGCGGCTGAGCAACGATTGCCCGTGCAGGGCATAATCGGCCGATTCATCCACCCGGGACTTGCGCATGAGCACCACGCTGTATGGTTCGACCAGCACCGCAGCCCTGGTGGTGCACTGGCTGCTGATCGAGCTGGGCATCGAGCATGAACTGGTGCTGCTGGATTTCGACGCACGCGAGCACAAGTCGGCGGCGTACCTGGCACTGAATCCGGCCGGCGTGGTGCCGACGTTGCTGATCGATGGCCTGGTATTGACCGAGGCGGCGGCCATTGCAGTGTACCTGGCCGATCGTCATCCGGAAGCCCGCCTGCTGCCCCCGGTGGGCACGCCGCAGCGCGCCGATGCCTACCGCTGGATGTTCTGGTGTGCCAATACGCTGCAGCCGGCCTATCGAGCTTGGTTCTATCCACACGAAATGGCGGGCGAGGCGAATATCGAGGCCAGCCGCGGGATGGCACGGCAGCGCCTGGAAGCGGCCTGGCAGCATGTGGCCGCGCACCTGCATGCACATGGCCCCTATCTGCTGGGCGCCACGCCCTGCGTGGTCGACTACATGCTGGTGATGCTGATGCGCTGGTCGCGCAACATGCCCAGGCCCACCGACACCTGGCCGGTACTGAAGGCGCACGCCACGTTGATGAAGGCGCGCCCGGCGTTCGCCGAGGTGTACCGCCGCGAAGGCATCACCGACTGGTTGTAATCCAGCCGGGGGGAGAGGCGTCCGGGTAGAGTCGACTGTCAGTCGACTATCGCACGCAGTGCGGGCTTTTCCGCGGATGCATATGAAGGGTGGGGAGGGAGTCGACTGACAGTCGACTCTACCAACAGACTTCGCCCCCCCGTGGCCAAGGCGAGGCAGTGCGGGTTACAGGATCTCCAGCACTGTTTCCGGTGGACGGCACAGGCGTGTGCCCTTGTCCGTGCGCACCACGGGGCGGTTGATCAGTCGCGGGTGTTCGGCCATCGCGGCCAGCAGCGTGGCCTCGTCCGCATCCTCCAGGCCAAGTTCGGTGAACTGCGCCTCCTTGTTGCGCACCAGCGCCCGCGCGTCCAGTCCGGATTCGGCCAGCACCTGGCGCAGTGTGGCCACATCGGGTGGATTGCCGAGGTACTCGATCACCACTGGATCAAAGCCGGCATCACGTATCAGCTTCAATGCGCCGCGCGAGTTGCTGCAGGCCGGGTTGTGCCAGATCGTCACGGGCATCAGAACCACTCCAGCAGCGACACGCCCACGCCCACGTAGGTGGCCTTGTGGTTGTAGTCGATCAGGCTTTCGCCGTAACCGTCGAACACCTGCACATGCCCGCGCAGCAGGTTGCTGATCGGGAAGCCGTAATCCAGCTGCAGGGCACCGTGCGAGCGGCTGCCGGTGCGCAGCGAATGGCGCGCCATCAGCGAGACTTCGTGGCCGTTGCGGTTCCAGGTCAGGGTCGCATCACCGCGGCCCATGTAATCCTCGATGTCCGGGTTGTTGTCGTCGCTGCGGGTCTCGGGAATGCGGTACCAGGGGCGCAGCACCAGCGCCCAGTTCTCGCGGTCCAGACCGATGTTGAGCATCACCCGGTTCCAGCTGCGCGAAAGCGGGTCGGCGCGGCCGTTGGATTGGTGGTTCAGCGCGATGCCGGTCATGCGCCCGCGCCAGCCACCGATCGAGTAGCCGTTGCGGAAGACCATCATCACTTCCGGCTCGTAATTGGTTTCGCGGAACGGGCGCGAATCCTCGCCGTTGTAGGCCTGCCAGCGCGAGCTCTGGGTGTAGCCGGCCCAGATGTCGCCGTTGTCGCCGAACAGGTTCTCGGCGATCTTGGTCTTGAAACTGATCTGGAACTTCAGCTCGGCACTGTCCAGCACCTGCGGCGTGGTGACCGTGTTGGCCGGGTTCGGCGAATGCGGCGTGGTGTTGCGATCGCTGGTCCAGAACGCCGGCAGCAGGTACACCGGCTTGTAGGCGCGCAGCTGGAACGGGCCGAGCTTGGAGTCCTCGGCCAGTTCCCAGCGGCTGTCCAGCAGTGAGCCCCGGCCAGCGTTTGCCAGCGCGCTGTCGGGCTCTGCTGGGCGGAGCAGATCACTGACCCGCTCGCGCAGTTTCTCTTCGCCTTGGCTTACGCGTGCAGTCTGTCGTTCTTCGCGACGGGCCTGTGCTGCTGCCTCGGCGGCAGCGTCGGCCTCGGCGGTGGACTGCGCGGAGCGCCCGAACTGCCGGTCATAACAGGCCAGGCGGGCAGCGTCTGTGGTAATCGCCGCACATGCGGCCGGCGAGGCTTCGGCGCTGGGCGCGAACTCCTGCGCAGCGAGCGGAGCACTGGCCAAGGCCAGCGCCAGCGGTGCGAGGCGGGGAAGCAGCGGGGGGAGGGTCATTCCAGCAGGCCCTTCGGTGAATACGGGAGTCGCACAGTGTGGCGGCTGTACCGGGTCGCGGCCAGCCCCCACGGTTTATGCACGCCCACCGCGTGCGTGCGGCGTGAAGGCGGTGCCGATTACAGGAACCACGCGAAGGCGAACAGGCCAAGCATCGCGATCACTACGGCCAGTTTCAGCGCCAGGCCGAGCAGGATGCCGAGCCAAGTGGCCAGTCCCACCCTGGTCGAGCGGCCCAGCTCGCGGGTGTGCCAGTACTCGCCGAGCAGGGCGCCGAGCAGTGGGCCCGCAAACAGGCCGATGGGCATGAAGAACAGCCCCACGATGCTGCCGGCGAAGGTGCCCCACAGCGCCTTGCGGCTGGCACCCACCCGCTGTGCACCCACTACGGTCGCCAGCACGTCCGCCAGCAGCGAGAGCACGGTCAGTACGCCCAGCGCAACCAGGGTCGGCCAGCCGACGTGGACGAAGCCGTCCGCCCAGGCCGCCAGCAGCAGTCCGATGAACACCAGCGGGATGCCGGGCAGGGCCGGGAGGATGATGCCCGCGATGCCGGCGAGGACAAAAATGACCGCTAGCAGATACAAGATGAATGAGAGTCCCATGCTGTCCCGTATGGTGGCCGTTTTGGGGTTGACAGTGAAAGATTTTGCCAGTTGCTTTTTCGTTTTGGGCGGGTTAAGTTGCAGTCGCTGAGCTTGGCAAGGTCACCGTGGATCGTGGCCTGATGAAGCAAGATCTTCCCGATCCGCTGCATCGATGCACCTCGCTTCCCCCTTGCTTGTCAGCCGCCCACCAGGCGTTTCCAACAACAAGAGAGAGTCACCAGGGAGTTAGTGAGATGTCTGATCGCGAGACCGGTACCGTCAAGTGGTTCAACGATGCGAAGGGATTCGGCTTCATCAGCCGTGAAAACGGCGAAGACGTGTTCGTGCACTTCCGCGCCATCCAGACCCAGGGCTTCAAGAGCCTGAAGGAAGGCCAGAAGGTCACCTTCACCGTCGTGCAGGGCCAGAAAGGCCTGCAGGCCGACGCCGTGCAGCCGACCTGATCGCGCTGCAAGCCGTCGCATGAAAAAGGCCCGCGCAAGCGGGCCTTTTTCTTTGCGATCGGCCCGGTGCAGATCAGCGCAGGATGACCTTGCCGTTGACCACGCGCACGTAGGTGTTTTCGCGGATGCCGCCGAGGTCGCGCTGGTTGACCACGATGGTGCGGCCATCGTCCATGCGCACGCTGATGTCGTAGGTATCGCTGGTGACGTTCTTCTGGATCTGGTTGCCCGCCAGCGCGCCGCCGACCGCGCCCGCAGCGGCGGCGATGTTTTTGTTGCCACGGCTGCCGCCGGTGTGGTCGGAGATCTCGTGGCCAGCCACCGCGCCGACGATGCCGCCGAGGATCGCGCCGGTCGCGCTGGGCGCAGTGCGGCCCGAGGGCACGGTGTTGATGCGGGTGACGATGCCGCAGTCGGCACAACGGCCCTGGTTGTAGCCGCCGTTGTTGCCGTAGCCGCCGTTGTTGTAGCCGTTGTTGTAGCCGCCACCGCCATAGCCGGGGGAGGTGGCACAGCCAGCCAGGGCGAGGGTAGCGATGGCGCTGGCGGCGATGAGCTGGATCTTCATGGGGCGTCTCCTGGCCGTGAAGGCGGGTGCGTTGGGTGGTACTGCGTCGTGCAGCAGGGTGGACGAATCGTCCCCTTTTGAACGTGAACAAGGCGCCAACCGCGCAGCCCTTGCCCGGCTGCAGGATGAATGCGGCTCAGCGGAAGTCCTGGTGGCAGGCGCGGCAATCGGCCTGCACCGTTTCCACCACCTGCGCCAGGGCCGTGCAGTCGCTGGGCGGCGCGGCCAAGGCGGCATTGAGGCTGCCGCGCAGCTGGCTGGCATGCTGCTGGAACTGCGCGCTGTCCTTCAGCCCGGGGAAGCCAAGATCCAGGTCGTTGGACAGCAAGCGCATTGCCTGCAACCGCGGCACGCTGTCGGCCAGGCTGCAGCGGTTCTGCTGCTGGGCCTGCAGCAGCAGCTGCGACTGCCGTTGCATCACCTGCATCAGGCTGTCGGGGAACGGGTCGCGGCGGGACTGCAGGGCACGGCCGACCATCACCGAGGCGACCAGCCCGATCAGCAGGCCCAGGCCGAGCACGAACAGGTAACGGTAGGCAGGGGACGGGCGGCGGGGCGGGCTGGCGTTCATGGCGGGCTCTGCGGGCGTGCAACGGTGGGTTCGATGCCGGCGCGCTGTAGGCACTGGCGCCTGCACGTTAAAATAGCCGCATGAACGAACAGGTCAAACAACGCTTCGCCGGCATCGAACGGCTGTATGGCGTAGGTGCGCTCGAGCGCCTGCAGGGCAGCCGCGTGGCGGTGGTGGGCATGGGCGGGGTCGGCTCGTGGGTGGTGGAAGCGCTGGCGCGTTCGGCGGTCGGCCACCTGACCCTGATCGACGCCGATGACATCTGCGTGTCCAACACCAACCGGCAGCTGCCGGCGATGGAAGGCAACTACGGCCGCAACAAGGCCGAGGCGATGGCCGAGCGTTGCCGTGCGATCAACCCGGACATCGAGGTCGATGCCGTGCAGGCATTCCTGACCGTGTCGAACATGGCCGAGTTGCTGGACCATGGCTTCGACCTGGTGATCGATGCCTGCGACAGCTTCCGGGTGAAGGTCGAGTCGATCGCCTGGTGCCGCCGCCGCAAGCTGCCGCTGCTGACCGTGGGGGCTGCCGGTGGTCGCACCGATCCGACCCTCGTGCGCATCCGCGATGTCTCGCGCACCGAGCACGACGCCATGCTGGCGCTGATCCGCAAGAAGCTGCGCAGCGAGTTCAATTTCCCGAAGAATGCCAAGCGCTATTTTGGCGTACCGGCGGTGTACTCGCTGGAAAACGTGAAGTATCCGCAGGCCGATGGCAGCGTCTGCGGCATCCGCCCGAACCTCGGTGCGGACGCTGCATTGAAACTGGACTGTGGCGCAGGCCTCGGTGCGGCAACCCACATCACCGGTGCGTTCGCCTTCGCCGCAGTGGGCAAGGCGCTGGAAATGCTGCTGGAGCCGAAGAAGGTGAAGGCCGACGTGGCTGAAGCCCACGCCGACGCATGACGGTAGGCGCCGGCCGCTGGCCGGCATTGCCGTTGATCGTCGCCGATTCAATCAACACGTAAGTGCAGCCGGTAGCGCCGGGCCCTGCCCGGTGGCGGGTCCGCCGCCCGTTACAACGCTGGCAGAGCGAACAGCCGTCGCGCGTTCTCCGTCGTGGCATGTGCAACGGCTTCAACGTCCATTCCGCGCAGTGCCGCGACATGGCGGGCGATGACCGCCAGCCGTGCCGGTTCGTTGCGCTGGCCGCGGATGCCGGCGTCAGGCTGGTCGGGCGCGTCGGTCTCCAGCAGCAGCTGTTCCAGCGGCATCCCGCGCACCAGGCGCTGCAGCCGTTGCGCGCGTTCGTAGGTCAGCGGACCACCGAGACCGAGCAGGAAGCCCTGCCGGTGCAGCTGCGCAGCCTGTTCGGGGCTGCCGGAAAAGCTGTGCACCACGCCGCGCAGGCCGCCGATACGGCGGATCGCGGCGATCACCGCGTCCACCGCGCGTCGCGCGTGCACGATTACCGGCAGCTCGAACTCGCGGGCCAGTTGCAGCTGGCCGATGAAGTACGCCAGTTGCGTCTCTGCATCCAGTCCCTCGACGAAGAAGTCCAGCCCGCATTCGCCGATCGCACACGGGCGTTCGCGAACGATCCATTCGCGCAGCAGCGGCAGATGGTCGGGCCGGTGCTCGGCCAGGAACATCGGATGCAGGCCGTAGGCCGGGTACAGCCCCGGTGCCTGCCGGCAGACCTCGCGCAGCTTCGGCCAGCTGGCCGCGGTCACCGCCGGCACCACCTGCAGGCGCACGCCAGCGGCCTGCGCGCGCGCGATCACGGCGCTGCGGTCACTGTCGAACTCGCCGGCATCGAGGTGGCAGTGGCTGTCGACCAGCGGGCTCAACGCTGTTCCAGCGACGGCGCAACCGTGGCAGCGTGGCGGCTTTTCCAGTTGGCCAGCAGCAGGGTGCCGAAGCCGAGGACCAGCTCATCGACGAACGGGATCGGGTCCGGGATGAACAGCGTCAGCACGAACAGGCCCGCTGTAAGCTTGAACAGGGTGGGGTAGCGCAGCCGGCGGGCCCATTGCAGTACCGGCAGCAGCATCGGGTTGGCCATGGCGGAAATCCTCGTGGGGAATATGCAAACGCTACCACGGGCCCAGCATTTCCCGATGCTGAATGGGTTACAGGAATGAGCAGGAAATGTGGAGATTCCGTTCAGGCAGCGCATGCTGCAATCTGGTTCGAGAACGTTGCGGATGGTCCGCAAGGAGCAGGTCATGAAAAGCACAACTACAACTGTCCTGGTCGCAGCGGGCGCGCTGCTGGTCGGTGGCATCGCCACCGCCGCCTTCATGAAGAGTGGCGACAAATCGCCCGATTCCATCAGCGCCACCACCCCCAATGGCGAGTCGCGCCTGGTCGACGGCAGTGCCACCGACGATGGCGCACGTGGTGACAGGCTCGACCCGTCTGCGCCGCGTGGGCTGGAATACGCCGACGTGCTGAAGGTCGACCCGATCACCGAGAAGCAGAAGGCCTACGCCACTGTGATCGGCACCGATCCGGTGCGCGAGACTTCCACCACCCAGACCCCGCACGAGGTGTGCCAGGACGTGACCGTGCAGGAACGCCTGCCGGAGCGTGATGGCAACGTCGGTGGCACCGTGGTCGGCGCCGTGGTCGGCGGCCTGCTCGGCAACCAGGTCGGCGGTGGCAACGGCAAGAAGGCCGCGACCGCAGCCGGTGCCGTGGCCGGTGGCTTCATCGGCAACCAGATCGACAAGCGCCACGTGGGTGGCCGCGTGGTCAACCGCACCGAGCGCCAGTGCCACACCGAGACCGCCACTTCCGAGTCGAGCCGTGTTACCGGCTACAACGTGACCTACCGCAACGAGGACGGCACCACCGGCACCATGCGCATGGCCAGCAAGCCGGGCAACCGCATCGCCATGGGCACCAATGACGTGGTGAAGGGCTACAACGTGACCTACCGCTACGACGGCGCCGAGAAGACCGTGCGCATGGACAACAAGCCGGCCAGCGATCGCCTGCCGGTGGTCGATGGCCAGCTGGTCACGCAGACCGCTGCTGCCGGCGCCACTGCGGCCACGCGCCAGTAATCCAGAATACGTGCTGTACCCGACGGGCCGGCGCATGCCGGCCCGTTTCGTTGTGAGCGCGGGCATTCATCCGTGTGGAGGCGGAATCCACCATCATGGTGGCCCCTTCGACATGGAGTCGGCATGAGCATCTTCGACCTGCGCCTGGAAACCGAGCGCCTGATCCTGCGTCCGCTGCTGCGCGAGGACTACGAACCCTATCTGGCGTTCTGCGCCGACGAGGAAACGATGCGCACCCTCGGTGGCGTGCAGCCGCCTTCGGTAGCCTGGCGCGGCTTCTGCAGCCTGGCTGGCGCCTGGCAGCTGTTCGGCTTCTCGATGTTCAGCGTGATCGAAAAATCCAGCGGGGACTGGATCGGGCGGATGGGCCCCTGGCAACCGCAGGACTGGCCGGGTACCGAGGTCGGCTGGGGCATCCGCCGCGCCAGCTGGGGCCGGGGTTATGCGCCGGAAGCGGCGGTCGCGGCGATCGACTGGGCCTTCGACACGCTGGGTTGGCACGAGGTGATCCACACCATCGCCGAGAACAACGACAACTCGCGGGCGGTCGCGCGCAAGCTGGGCAGCACGTTGCTGCGGATGGGCGAACTGCCGCCGCCGTACAACGACAAACCGATGCAGATCTGGGGCCAGTCGCGCGAACAGTGGCGGCAGCGTGCACGCTGAATGTGGCCCG
>NZ_JAOBZT010000009.1:0-83956 GCF_029839005.1 Stenotrophomonas sp. GD03958
CCGGTTTCCGCGTTGAAGAAGTGCAGGCCCTGCGGGTGGATGGCCACCCGGATGTCTTCACCCACGCCCGGCAGCGACTGCGGCGCCACGCGCATGGTCAGCGCGTGCTGGCCACTGCTCATGTTGACGAAGATCTCGTTGCCGACCGGTTCGATGCCTTCAATACGCGCGATGAACGCGTGCGCGTTATCGGCAGCAGCAGGCTGCAGGTGCTCCGGGCGCACACCCACCGCGATCGGTTTCTGCAGCCATGCAGGATCGATCGTGGCCTGGCCCAGCGGTGCACGCCACTGGCCGTCGACCACGGTCACGCCACCGGCATCGCCCTGCAGCGTGCCACGCAGCACGTTCATCGCCGGGCTGCCGAGGAAACCGGCCACGAACAGGTTGGCCGGGCGGTCGTACAGCGCCATCGGCGTATCGATCTGTTGGATGATGCCGTCCTTCAGCACCACGATGCGCTGACCCAGGGTCATCGCTTCAACCTGGTCGTGCGTCACGTAGATCATGGTGGTGCCCAGCTTCCGGTGCAGCTGCGCAATCTCGGTACGCACGCTGTGACGCAGCTTGGCGTCGAGGTTGGACAGCGGCTCGTCGAGCAGGAACACCGCCGGCTCGCGCACCAGCGCCCGGCCCAGTGCCACGCGCTGACGCTGGCCACCGGACATCGCCTTGGGCAGCTTGTCCATCATCTCGGTCAGGCCCAGCGTCTGCGCCGCCTCGGCAATGCGCTTGTCGATGGTCGCCTTGTCATGCCCGCGCAGCTTCAGGCCGAAGGCCAGGTTCTCGGCCACGGTCATGTGCGGGTACAACGCGTAGCTCTGGAACACCATGGCGATGTCGCGATCCTTCGGCGCCACGTCGTTGACCACGCGATCACCAATGGTCAGCGTGCCACCGCTGATCTCTTCAAGGCCGGCCACCATCCGCAACAGGGTCGACTTGCCACAGCCGGACGGTCCGACCAGCACCATCAGCTCGCCATCGGCTACCTCGAAGGTGGCGTCCTTCACCGCGACCTGGCCGTTGTCATAGACCTTGCGCACACCCTGCAACTGCACTTTTGCCATATCACCTATCCGGTCCGCCCGAAGCCGGGCTGTCTTTTGGGACTGCCTCGGCCCTCCCGATGGCAGTGATGATTGCGCGCCTGCCGCATGACGGCGAGCACTGCAATCGAATACAGTTGCCCATTCTGCCATGTAAACGTTTTCACGTGGCACTATCCGATGATCGGTGCGCACCGATCTGCGTCGGCGGTTGAACGAAGGTTCCGCCGAGGTAGTGGTTTCGAATGGAAGGATCTTCCGCAACACCGGAGATCGCCCCTGACGAACCTCGGACAGGCAGTTGCGCGGATGTCCCCCGAACCCAGCCATGAAGCGATTGACAACGATGTCACCCGGATCTGAAACTCGAGCGATGCACGACACCCTCTTCCTGTTCGGTGCCACAGGTGATCTGGCCCAGCGCTACCTGTTCCCTTCGCTGCTTCGCCTGCTTGGCGACGGCCTGCTGCCGGAGGACTTCCGCATCCGCGCACTGGCCCTGTCCGGGCATGACACCGAAGCTTTCCATGACATCCTCCGGCCGCGCCTGCAGCAGGCCATGCCGATGGCCACGCAGGACGACATCGCTGCCCTGCTGCGCCGCATAGACTACCGTTCGGTGGACCTGCGCGATGTCGACTCGGTTGCCGCCGCAGTCTCCGACTTGGTGCACCGCAAGTGCGTCAGCTACCTGGCCATTCCGCCGGGCCTGTACATCTCCACCTGCGAAGGCCTGGCCAAGGGCGGCGCCCTCGCCGCGCCGGCACGCCTGATGCTGGAGAAGCCGATCGGCAGCGACAGCGAGAGCGCCGAGGAAATCATCAGCACCATCGGCCAGTGGATCGACGAGGACCGCGTGTTCCGCCTCGACCACTATCTGGGCAAGGCGGCAGTGCAGAACCTGATCGCGCTGCGCTTCGGCAACACGCTGCTGGAAGCGGTGTGGAACCGCAACTACATCGAATCGGTGCACATCCTGGTGGCCGAGAGCGAAGGCGTGGACGGCCGTGACGCCTACTACGCCCGCTCCGGCGCGCTGCGCGACATGGTGCAGAGCCACATCCTGCAGCTGCTGTGCATGGTGGCGATGGAACCGCCGGCCTCGCTGGAAGCCGACCGCATCCGCGACGAGAAGGTCAAGGTGCTGCGGGCCCTGCGCCCGCTCGATGCCAGGCACGCCGCGCGTGACAGCATCCGGGGCCGCTACACCGCCGGCACCATCAATGGCCAGCCGGCACAGGCCTACCAGCCGCCGGAAGGCAGCGACGTGGAAACCTTCGCCGGTGTCACCGCGCATATCGACAACTGGCGCTGGAGCGGCGTGCCGTTCCACCTGGTCACCGGCAAGCGCCTGCCCGAGCGCACCACCCGCGTGGTGGTCACGCTGAAGCCGGTCACCCACTGGCTGTTCGAGCGCCCGCAGCGCGCGCAGGCCGCACCGAACCGCCTGGTGTTCCAGCTGCAGCCGCAGGAGAACATCGAACTGGGCCTGATGAGCAGCCTGGCCGGCCCGGAATGGGGTGCCCTGGAACTGCATCCGCTGGAACTGGAACTGTCGGTGCCGACCGGCCTGCACCGCCGCATCGCCTACGAACGCCTGTTCCTGGATGCCTTCAACGGCAACCACACGCTGTTCGTGCGCGACGACGAAGTGCGCGCAGCGTGGGCCTGGATCGACAGCGTTGCCGACGCCTGGAAGGAGGCCAAGCTGCCGCTGGAACCGTATCCTGCTGGCCAGTGGGGCCCGAGCAATGCAGGCGAGTTCCTGCCGCAGGGCGTGGACGCGCCGGACAGCGGGGCCTCGGCATGAGTGCCATCTCGCAGCCGGTGCTGGTTGCCGACATCGGCGGCACCAATGCCCGCTTCGCCCTGGCCGACACCTCGCAGGACGCGCCGCTGCTCAAGGAGAGCATCCGCGAGTACGCGGTGGCGGAATTCCCGTCGCTGGGTGATGCCGCGCGCCACCACCTGGAACAGATCGGCGCTGCGGCCAGCCGCGGCGTGTTCGCAGTGGCCGGCCGCGTCGACGGTGACGAGGCGCGCATCACCAATCATCCGTGGGTGATCTCGCGCAGCCGCACCGCCGCGATGCTGGGGTTCGACGAGCTGCACCTGATCAACGACTTCGCCGCACAGGCGATGGCGATTTCGCTGCTGCAGCCCGAGGACGTCGTCCAGGTCGGCGGCGCCGCCTGGGTACCGGGCAAGCCGGGACAGCCGCGCAACTACGCGGTGATCGGGCCCGGTACCGGGCTCGGCGTCGGTGGCCTGATCATGCGCCACGGCCGCTGCTATCCGCTGGAAACCGAAGGCGGTCATGTCAGTTTCCCACCGGGCACACCGGAGGAAATCCGCATCCTGGAAATCCTGTCCGAGCAGTTCGGCCGCGTCTCCAACGAACGCCTGATCTGCGGACCCGGGCTGGTCAACATCCATCGCGCCGTGTGCGAGATGGCCGGCATCGACCCCGGCCAGCTGCAGCCGGTGGACGTGACCGCGCGTGCCCTGCACGGTGATCCGCAGGCAATGCGCACCGTGGACGTGTTCTGCGCGGTGTTCGGCGCCATCGCCGGCGATCTGGTACTGACCCAGGGCGCCTGGGACGGCGTGTTCCTGACGGGCGGCCTGACCCCGAAGATGCTCGATTCACTGCAGCACTCCGGCTTCCGCCAGCGCTTCGAACACAAGGGGCGGTTCTCTTCGATCATGGCGAGGGTGCCATCGCTTGCCGTGATGCATCCCCACGCCGGACTGCTGGGCGCTGCCGCCTATGCTGCCGACGCCGAACGTGACGCACCAGGAGTTGCCGCATGAGCCCCACCTTCCACGACGACCGCATCGAGTTCATCCAGCACGGCGACGCCGATGGCTGGATCGAGGCGGTGGCCGCCGAAATGGCGCAGACCCTCAACCACGACATCAATGAAGTGGGCCGGGCCCGCATCCTGCTCTCCGGTGGCACCACGCCGGCGCCGGTATACCAGGCACTGGCCGAACTGGACGTGCATTGGGACCGGGTGGAAGTGAGCCTGGCCGATGAGCGGTGGCTGTCGCCGCAGGATCGCGACAGCAACGCCTGGCTGGTGCGCGAGCACCTGCTCAAGCGTGCCGAGGGTGCGCACTTCGATCCGCTGGTGCGGATCGGCAAGCCGCTGACGGAGTGCGTCTACACCGCCAACCTGCAGGCCCAGCACAGCCAGCCACCCAGCCTGGTGGCACTGGGCATGGGCAACGATGGCCACACCGCCTCGCTGTTCCCGGGTTCGAAGGACCTGGCCCGTGCACTGGAAAGCACCCTGCCCTATGCGGCACTGGATGCCACCGGCTGCCCGGGCGCGAACCAGTGGCCGCTGCGCATCACCCTGACCCCGCACGGCCTGCGCCAGTGCCGCCAGCGTCTGCTGCTGCTGCGCGGCAAGCAGAAGCTGCAGGTACTGCGCCAGGCACTGGACAGCAATGACCCCCAGCAGTACCCGATCCTCAATGCAATCAACCTGGAAGGCGCGCGCCTGCGCGTCCACTGGGCTGATTGATGTCGGCGGCGGCGCCACGCCGCCGCTTGCCTCTCGCCACCACGAACGCCGGTAGCCAATGAGCCTCCATCCGCAACTGCAAGCCATCACTGAGCGCGTCATCCGCCGCAGCGCGGCCTCGCGCGCCGCCTATCTGGCCGCGATCGACGCCTCCCTGCGCGAGGGCCCGTTCCGCAGCCGCCTGAGCTGCGGCAACCTCGCCCATGGGTTCGCCGCCTGCGGCGGTACCGACAAGAGCCGCCTGCGCGGTGGGGTGACACCGAACCTTGGCATCATCACCGCCTACAACGACATGCTGTCGGCGCACCAGCCGTTCGAGTCCTATCCCGAGCAGATCCGCCAGATCGCCCGCGAGCTGGGCGCCACCGCGCAGGTGGCCGGCGGTGTGCCGGCGATGTGCGACGGCGTCACCCAAGGCCGTGGTGGCATGGAGCTGTCGCTGTTCTCGCGCGATGTGATCGCGCAGGCCACCGCGATCGGGCTCAGCCACGACATGTTCGATACCACCGTCTACCTCGGTGTCTGCGACAAGATCGTGCCGGGGCTGCTGATCGGCGCACTGGCCTTCGGCCACCTGCCGGCGGTGTTCGTGCCGGCCGGCCCGATGACCCCGGGCATACCCAACAAGCAGAAGGCGGAAGTTCGCGAGCGCTATGCCGCCGGCGAAGCCACCCGTGAAGAACTGCTGGAAGCCGAGTCGGCCTCCTACCACGGCGCCGGCACCTGCACCTTCTACGGCACGGCCAACTCCAACCAGGTGCTGCTGGAAGCGATGGGCGTGCAGCTGCCGGGCGCGTCGTTCGTCAATCCGGGCACCCCGCTGCGCGACGCTCTTACCCGCGAAGCGACCGAACGTGCACTGGACATCACTGCGCTTGGCGATGACTTCCGTCCGCTGGGCCGGATCATCGACGAGCGCGCGATCATCAACGCGGTCATCGCGCTGATGGCCACCGGCGGTTCGACCAACCACACCATCCACTGGATCGCGGTGGCGCGTGCGGCCGGCATCGTGCTGACCTGGGACGACTTCGACGAGCTGTCGCAGCTGATTCCGCTGCTGGCCCGCGTCTACCCGAACGGCGAGGCCGACGTGAACCGCTTCGCCGCCGCCGGTGGCCCGGCGTTCGTGTTCGGCGAGCTGATCAAGGCCGGCCTGATGCATGGCGACCTGGTCAGCGTGGCCCGTGGCGGCATGGCCGACTACGCCCGCGAACCCCAGCTGCGCGACGGCCAACTGGTTTATCTGCCGGGCCTGGAACGCAGCGCCGATGACGAGGTGGTGCGTGGCGTCGACAATCCGTTCGAACACCAGGGTGGCCTGCGCCTGCTGCGCGGCAACCTGGGCAAGTCGCTGATCAAGCTGTCGGCGGTGAAGCCGCAGTACCGCACGATCAAAGCACCGGCCGTGGTGGTCGATGCACCGCAGGTGCTGAACAAGCTGCACGCCGCTGGCCTGCTGCCCGAGCATTTCGTGGCGGTGGTGCGGTACCAGGGCCCGCGTGCGAACGGCATGCCGGAACTGCATTCGCTGGCGCCGCTGCTGGGCCTGTTGCAGAACCAGGGTCGACGCGTGGCGCTGGTCACCGACGGTCGCCTGTCCGGCGCCTCGGGCAAGATTCCGGCGGCGATCCACGTGACGCCGGAAGCGGCGCGCGGCGGCCCGCTGGCGAAGGTGCGCGAAGGCGACATGATCCGGCTGGACGGCGAGGCCGGCACGCTGGAAGTGCTGGTGGACCCCGCCGAATGGGCGGCGCGTCCGCTGGCTCCGAACACTGCGCCGGCCGCGCATGACCTGGGCCGCAATCTGTTCGCGGTCAACCGTCGCGTGGTGGGCCCGGCCGACCAAGGCGCGATGTCGATTTCGTGCGGGCCGGCGGCGGCCGATGGCGGGCCGTGGGAGTACGACGCGGAGTACGAGCTGGGGCATGATGCCGCGGCGGCGGCAGCGCCGCATGAGGCGAAAGACGCCTGAAGCGAAAAGCCGCGGCAGGCTTCCCGGCTTGGGCAGTAGAGCGCCCTGGCCGGGACACGCCGCAAACCCATCCATGGGGCTCGATCGCGGCATCCATGCCGCTCACGGTCCCGGCCAGGGCGCTCCACTGCCCTTGGACAATTCCCGGCGCGTCATTTGCGCTGCGGCCACTGAATCAAGAAGAGCAAAGGCAAGGGCAAAAGCATGGGTATCGAACAACATCAGGTGAAGGCGGCGGAGCTGTTGCATGCGGCGGGCATCCTGCCGGTGGTGACGGTTCATACGCTGGACCAGGCGCGGGCGGTCAGTGCGGCGCTGCTGGACGGTGGTTTGCCGACGATCGAGCTGACGCTGCGTACGCCGGTGGCGATGGAAGCGTTGGCGATGCTCAAGCGCGAGCTGCCCGATGTGGTGGTGGGTGCAGGCACGGTGCTGACCGTGGAGCAGATGCAGCAGTCGATCGATGCGGGCGCGGACTTCCTGGTGACCCCGGGCACGCCGCCAGCGCTGGCCGATGCACTGGCTGCTGCGCCGCTGCCGGTGGTGCCGGGTGCGGCCACGCCGACCGAGCTGCTGACGCTCTACGCCCGGGGCTTCCGCGTGTGCAAGCTGTTCCCGGCCACGGCCGTGGGCGGGCTGGCGATGATCAAGGGACTGGCCGGCCCGGTGGCGGACCTGAAGCTGTGCCCGACCGGCGGCATCACCGAAAACACCGCCGCCGAATACCTCGAGCAGAAAAACGTGGTCTGCATCGGCGGTTCGTGGATGGTGCCGGGCAACTGGATTGCCAACGGCGAATGGGACAAGGTGCGCGCCAGCGCCGCCGACGCCGCGAAGATCATCAAGCGCGTTCGCGGCCACTGAGCCCAACGCAGCTGTAGAGCCGAGCCCACGCTCGGCTCCACGCCAGCGGAATGGAAAGCAGCCGAGCATGGCTCAGCTCTACAGGACCAGCATCCAGAGCGCGCGCAGCGCGCGACCGCTCCCGCTCTTCCTTCTTCATTCCGCGGTGGCGGCGCACGAAAACCGTCCTTGGCCCTGCGGAGGGATTGCGCAGGGGCGTGAGCGCCATGGATGGCGCGACCGAGCCTCCAGGGATGGGTTCACGGCGTCCCCCGCGCAATCCCTCCGCAGGGCCAACCCCACGAATCCTGCCGCACACCGCGAGGGGCTCAGCCGTTGGCCGAAACCCTTACAGCGGCCGCGCCGGATCCACCAGCCCGTACTGGCTGGCCATCCGCGCCAGCGCGATGTTGTCGTGGATCCCCATCTTCTCGAACAGCCGCGCCTTGTGCGTGTTCACCGTCTTCGCACTCAGGCTCAGCCGCCGCGCGATATCTTCCTGGCGCAGGCCCTGGGTCAGCAGCAACGCCACTTCCAGCTCGCGCGGCGACAGGCTGTCGAACGGCGAACCGTTGCCTTCCACCGTCGACAGCGCCAGATTCTGCGCGATGCTGGTGCCCAGGTAGCGGCGCCCACCTGCCACGTCACGCACCGCGCGCAGCAGTTCCTGCGCATCACAGCCCTTGCCGATATATCCGGCCGCGCCGGCTTCGAGCAGCCGCTTCGGCAGCGGGCCATCTTCCAGCACCGACACGATCACCACGCGGGTATTGCGGTGGCTGCGCACGATGCGCTCGGTCACTTCCATGCCGCTCACACCCGGCAGGTGCAGGTCACACAGCACCACATCCGGCAGCAGCTGGCGGACTTCACGCAGCGCTTCTTCGCCGGTCTCGGCTTCGCCCACCACCTCGATGTCGGCTTCCCCCGACAGAATCATCTTCATCCCGGTGCGGACCAGCGCGTGGTCATCCACCAGGTAGACTCGAATCGTCATTCACGTACCTCTTCGAATGCGGCCATTGCAGGTCAAGCTAGGCAGGGTGCCGATACCCTGCAAGCGCGTTCGGAATGCGGCCCCGGCAATCTGCCTTGCGCATCACAGTACCGCGCGTTGTGCTTGCCCCCTGTCTTGCAGAACCTGCTGCAACGAAACAACTGATCTATCACGTAGACGTCCCGCGCGGGGCATCCACGTCAATCCCCCTGTGATGATGCTTCGCTGGCCTTCGCTGGCCGCGTGCCATGATGCCGCCAAGGGTGCCGGCGACTGAACATGACCAGATAGCACCCTACCACCCAAACCAGCGCGGCACACCATCCGGCCAGGATATCGGAGGGGTAATGCACCCCCAGATAGACCCGGGAGACGCTGACCAGCAGGCTGAATGCCGGTGCCAGCAGCAGCACCGGCCAGCGCCAGCGGGTGTTCCAGGCCAGCAGTACCAGGGTCACCGCCAGGGTCATCGAGCCCATCGCGTGGCCGCTGGGAAAGCTGAACGTCGATTCCGGCGCGATCGATTCCCACAGGCTGGGGCGCTGGCGCTGGAAGAAGTGCTTGCTGCCCATGTTCAGCAGCGCCGAGCCGACGAAGCTGACCGCCACGAAGGTCGCCTCGCGCCAGCGCCGGTAGCCCAGCAGCACGCCGATGATCAGCACGTCGGCCGGGATCAGGAACCACTCATAGCCCAGTTTGGAAATGAGCACGAAGAAGCGGTCCAGCAGTGGCGAGTGCAGGCCATGCATCTGCCACAGCAGCGGCGCGTCGAAATGGAACGATTCAAACTCGTGCACCTCGTCCGCCAGGGCGACGAAGCCAGCCAACGGCAGCAGCACGCCGCCGAACAGCAGGACCAGGCGCCAGGCATTGCGCGCCATCCAGTGGCGGAAACCGGAGGCGGACTCCGGTGCAGCGAGGATTGCAGGCTTATCCGGCGCTTCGGACATACGTGTGTTCGACGTAGTCGTCGATCAGGGCGACGAACTCCTGGGCGATGTTGTCGCCGCGCAGGGTCACCTTCTTCTCGCCATCGACAAACACCGGCGCTGCGGGTGTTTCGCCCGTGCCCGGCAGCGAGATGCCGATGTTGGCATGGCGTGACTCGCCCGGCCCGTTCACGATACAGCCCATCACCGCCAGGGTCATGTTCTCCGCCCCCGGGTGGTGGATCTTCCACAGCGGCATCTTCTCGCGCACGTGGTTCTGCACGACCTTGGCCAGCTCCTGGAAGAACTCCGAGGTGGTGCGGCCGCAGCCCGGGCAGGCCGTGACCAGCGGCGTGAAGGCGCGTTGGCCGGTGGTCTGCAGCAGTTCCTGGGCGACGATCACTTCCTGCGTGCGCGACTGGCCCGGTTCCGGGGTCAGCGAGATGCGGATGGTGTCACCGATGCCTTCCTGCAGCAGCACGCCCAGCGCCGCCGCCGACGCGACGATGCCCTTGCTGCCGATACCGGCTTCGGTCAGGCCCAGGTGCAGGGCGAATTCCGAGCGCTGGGCCAGGTCGCGGTATACCGCGATCAGCTCCTGCACGCCGCTGACCTTGGCCGACAGCACGATGCGGTCGCGCGGCAGGCCGAGTTCCACCGCCTGCTCGGCCGAATCCAGGGCCGAGCGGATCAGCGCTTCGCGCAGCACGCGGCCGGCATCCCAGGGCTGTTCGCGCAGGCTGTTCTCGTCCATCAGCTTCGCCGCCAGGGCCTGGTCCAGCGAGCCCCAGTTGGCGCCGATGCGCACCGGCTTGTTGTAGCGGATCGCAAACTCGATCAACTGCGCGAACTGCAGGTCCTTCTTCTTGCCGAAGCCGACGTTGCCGGGGTTGATGCGGTACTTTGCCAGCGCTTCGGCACACGCCGGTTCGGCGGTCAGCAGCTGGTGGCCATTGTAATGGAAGTCACCGATCAGCGGCACGTCGATACCCATCATCGCCAGCTTGTCGACGATGCGCGGGATCGCCGCAGCCGCTTCCACGGTGTTGACGGTCAACCGCACCATTTCCGAACCCGCGCGCCACAACTCGGCCACCTGCTTGACGCTGGAAGCCACGTCGGAGGTGTCGGTGTTGGTCATCGACTGCACCACTACCGGCTTGCCTCCGCCTACGGTGACCCCGCCGATCTGCACGGCATGGGTCTGGCGGCGGGGCCAGGAGGTGGCATCGGAGGGAGGCGTAGGGCGGGTAACGGCGTCGTGCATGGGCGCATTCTACCGCCCGCTCCCGCATTCGGGGTGACTCGCATTCAGCCGGCGGCACGGCTGCGGCCGATTGTCGCAGGCACGCGCGCCCGTGAACGCATACGATGAGCATGAATGACCGGTCCCGACGCCCCGTTCCTCCGTACCCTGTGCAGCCTGCGCTGGCTTGCCGTAGGCGGCCAGGCCGCCACCATCCTGGTCGCCAGCTGGGTGCTGGGCCTGCCGTTGCCCCAGCTACCACTATGGGCCGGCGTGGCCGTGCTCACCTTGTTCAACATCTACACCCAGCTGCGCCCGGAAGCGGCCGACACCGCCCCGCTGACCGCATTCGGCCATATCCTGGTGGACGTGATCATCCTGACCTGGATGGTGGGCTGGAGCGGCGGCATGGCCAACCCGTTCAGTTCACTGTTCCTGATCCTGATCGCGCTGGCCGCCTTCGCCCTGCCCCTGCGCTGGGCACTGGCAGTGGCCCTGGCCTGCCTGCTCGGCTACGCCGCCAGCGGCATCTTCGGCCAGCCGCTGCCGGACGGCTATTTCCGCGCGCAGGACCTCAACCGTTGGGGCGTGGTCGCCAACTTCCTCATTTCCGCAGCGGTCGTGCTGACCTTCTCCACCCGCCTGGCGCTGGCGCTGCGACAGCGCGAACTGGAACTGTCGGCACTCAGGGAACGCTTCGCCCGCAACGAAGGCATCGTCGCCCTGGCCACCCATGCCGCCTCCGTGGCGCATGAACTGAACACGCCGCTGGCGACCATGACCCTGCTTGCCGATGACGTCGCCGAGCGCAGCGAAGAGCCCGAAGTGCGCGAAGACATGGAGACCCTGCGCGAACTGCTGGTGCAGTGCCGGGAACGCGTGCTGGCGCTGGCCGCACCGGCCTCGGCCGACGCACCGGGCCGCAGCCACTCCAGCGCCCAGCAGGTACTGGAACAGTGGCGCCTGGTGCGGCCGACCATCGACCTGCATCGCAATGACGATGCGCCGCTGCGGTTACCACTGGATCCGGGCGTGGGCCATCTGCTGATGGTCCTGCTCAACAATGCCGCAGATGCCGGCGAACAGGCCGGGCGGCCACGGGTAGACCTGGACCTGCGCATCGAAGGCGACGACCTGATCGGCGAAGTCCGCGACTACGGCCACGGCTTCGATGCCCGTGCCGCGGTGCTGCCAGGCAAGCTGTTCGGCAGCAGCAAGAGCGAGGGCATGGGCGTTGGCCTGGCCCTGTCCCATGCCACCATCGAACGCCTCGACGGCGAGATGTGGATGCGCCCGGCCCAAGGCGCCGGCAGCCGCGTCGGCTTCCGCCTGCCGCTGGTCCCACGCGAGGAAACCCCATGAGCGCCTCAACCCTCGGCCTGCTGGTCGACGACGACGAACTGTACCTGCGCACCCTGCAGCGCAGCCTGGCCCGCAAGGGACTGGAAACGCAGACCGCGCAGGATGCCGCCAGCGCGCTGGCATTGGCCCGCCAGCATCCGCCGGCGTTCGCGCTGATCGACCTGAAGCTGGGCAGTGATTCCGGCCTGGCGCTGATCCAGCCGCTGCGCGCGCTGCGCGCTGACATGCGTATCCTGCTGGTGACCGGCTACGCCAGCATCGCCACTGCCGTTGAGGCGATCAAGCTGGGGGCCGACGATTACCTGCCGAAGCCGGCCACGGTACCGATGATCCTGCGCGCGCTTGGCGAGGAAGACGACGGCCCGGCCGACGATGGCGAAATGGAAGTGCCGGACGCGATGACGCCGATCAGCCGCCTGCAGTGGGAACACATCCAGCAGGCGATGCACGAGACCGGCGGCAACGTATCCGCAGCGGCACGCCTGCTCGGCATGCACCGGCGTTCGCTGCAGCGCAAGCTGGCAAAGCGGCCGAGCCCGGAACGCGATCCGAGCCGTTGATCGCTGACGGACCGGTCCGGCTCAGGCCTCGGCCAGCGCCGGCCGGTACTGCGCGGCGCTGAAGCGCACCGCACACGCATCGGCCCGCGTGGCCTTCGTCTCCTGCAGCAGCGGCGATGGCAGTACGCAGGCCGGATGCATGCGCAGGAAGCCGTAGATCGAACCCGCCAGGCCGATCATCAGGCCCGGGGTAAAGGCCGCGCGGGTGAGGCCGCCAACCATCCCCTGGTGCTCCTCGATCGAAGAAATGATCTCGATGGCGGCCTCGTCCTGCGGATAGGGACACCCTGCCGGATCCAGCGCAGCGGCCAGCACCAGCAGTTCCCGGGTGGACACATCGCCATGGCACAGGGTGTGGCTGAACCCCCATTTGCCGCGCGCATCGGCCACGGCGCGACGCATGTCGCGCAATTGCGCGGCATCACCGGTGCGGGCATACAGGTCCGCCGCCGCCAGGCCGATGCCCACGCTGCCGTGGCACCAGGTCGGGAAGTTCTTCTGCCCATCCTGCAGGTGGATGTCCCGCCAGTGCCCGGTATGTGGCTCGAACAGGGCTGCCTGGAATGCAAATGCTCCTTCGGCCAGCCGCCGCCATGCGGCCCGCTCGGGCACGCTGCCAGCCTCGGAGCGGGCCAGTCGTGCCAGCGCCCAGCCCATGCCCATCGCACCGTGGCCAAAACCACCGATCGGCTCGCTGAACTGTGGCGTCGGCCAGCGCGTACCGTCTGCGTCGACAATCGCAGCGTCCTGCATGCGGCGTCCCGCTGCGGCCGCCAGTTCCAGCCAGCGTGCGTTGCCGGTGGCTTCAGCCAGCGCCAGCAACGGCAGGATCATGCCGGACACACCATCAATCAGTTCGAACTTTGCCGCCTGCTGGAAACCGCGATGCTCCGCGGCTTCCGCGCAGCGCTCTGCCAGCGCCAGCAGCGCCGGTCGCTGCAACAGGTCGTGCAATGCCAGCAATGCCCACATTTGCGAACCGGTTCCGACGAATCCACCGTCAATTTCGGCGGGGTGCCGCTCGCACAGGGTCTGGAACACCGCAAGGGCGCCCTCGATGGCCGGATCCAGCCCGGCCACCGGATCGGCACGCCCCTGCTCCACTTCGTGGCGATAGGCTGCCAGTGCGAAAGCGATGCCGCCCAGCCCGAAGTACAGGTCTGGCTGCACCGGCTGGACGGTCCATCCGGTACGCGTCACTTCAGGTGTGATCCAGGTCATCGAGCCGTCTTCGCCGTGCACCGCCAGCCGCAGCAGGCTTTCCACCGCGCGCGTGGCCAGCGTGCGACGGCGTGCGTCCAGGTCGTCGGCGCGCGGATGCCGTGCTGCATAGCTGTAGCCGGACCGGGCCTCGGCTCGGGCCAGTGCATGCTGGTTCAGGTCGGTGGCGACCAGCGTGCTGCGGATCGTCACGTCTTCCAGGTCGATCCGCATCGCGCGCCAGTTGGCGACGACGGAGTGGATACGCGCCGCGTCCAGCTGCGATGCGAAGATCGGAATGTCACCGTGGCGCAGGTCATCGACCTCTCCGCGTACGGTTTCCAGGTCCGATGGCGCAGCGGGCGACACCGCCGCATTCCGCACCAGCAGGTCGATCGCGCGCTCAACCGCCCGAGCTTCGTTGTGAAGCGATGCTGGATGCCAGAGCATCCGCCCGAGCTCGGCGTAGGCCATTGTCGGCCGCCGTACATCCCGCACCTGGCAGCCTTCGAAGGCCGTCAGCAGCGGCATCAGTTCGCCGTTCGCGTCCAGCGCGCGCAGACGCCCACTGGCGTCGATGAAGCCCTCGCTGATGTGGTCCCAGTACAACGACACATCGGGCTGTGCGCTGGGATGGTTCTGCGCAATGGAGACCTCGGCCTCGACCATGCCCAACCGGGCCGGTTCCGTCCCGTCGTCGACGATCACCGGCACCTGCACCCGTGGCTGCTCGCCGGGCAGCGCGCCGGCTGCAGACAGGTCCACGCCCTCCATGCCCAGGCCGGCAGTACGGAACGGCACGATTCCGGTACGCAGCACTGAATTTCGCATCAGCTTGACGGCGGTGTCGTACGCATCGCCAAGCCCTGATGGCTCGATTTCGATTACCCGGCAGAACACGCTTTCGGCGTCGACCACCACCGGCACCGGCCCGACCGCGATCAGATTCTCCAGATGGATGTCGGTGCCACCGATCAGGCGCAGGATGGCCAGCCAGTGGCCGAGGCCGCGGTAATAGCACCGCAGTTCAGCCTCGCCGGAACAATAGCGATGCGCGGCGAATGCAGCCCAGCCGTGGCTGCCACGATCGATCACCTTCGGCACGCGTACGCGGTCAGGGGCGTCACCGAAGACCGCGGACAACAGGCCATCGAGCGTGGCATCGATGCGCAATGAGCGTGGCTTGTACATCACCGTGCCGCCTTCGAACTGCAGCCGTGCCACGGTGCGGCCGCCACCGTGCAGGTCACCGCGGCCCAATGCAACGGCATGCAGCGTGCCCGCCGGCGCACCCAGCAACTCGGCCAACGCAACACGATCACTACCGATGCGTGCAGCGAGCTCCACCACGGCCGCGCATTGTCCTTCGAGCATGCGCGTCAGGCGCGGCAGCAGTACCGGATAACGTTGCTGCAGATGCTCGCGGAAGCCCTCGCTCGTGGCCAGGGCAACGAATTCGTCCAGCGCACCAGCACTGTCAAGCGGGCCGATGTCACCGCTGCGTGCAGCGGCGTGCAGCTCCAGCAGGAGCACGCGGTTGAGCTTGAGCTGGGCATGCTCACGCAGCGCCGCCTCGCCCTGCGAATGCAGCAGCGCACGTTCGCCAGGCTGCAGGGCAATGGAGGGATCATGCAGGCCGGCAGCCAGCGCGGCGCGCGCCTGGGCAAGGAAATGTTCGGTGATGCGCGCAAACGCGGCCGCAGCCGGAGAAGCGGTCATTACGCCCCCTGCGAGATTCAAGAGTCTGTTCCAGTCGCCGGCACGCAGCTGCATGCTTCTGCGTGCCGGCACGGGCTACATCAGCAACACAGGCAGTGGTTGATCACCGATACCGTGGTGGTGCACTCGTTGGTGCCACCGGTGATCATGGTGTCCGAAGCCCCGGTGAGGGCCGCTTCGGTGGCTGCCGCACCGTAGATGAACAGCGAACCCGCAGGGTTGGCGCACCCATCCACATCGTCCGAGCCATTGAGCCAGCCGGACACAACGTCGTCATTCAGATCCATTCGCAATCTCCTGTCATTCACAACATGAGGCGTTGAGGACATGGATCGATTCCACGTCCCTTCGGATACGGCCAGTCCCTGGCATCAACATCATGCTGCGAGCGATACTGGATGACAGGTACAGCCGCCCATGCACACTGCATTGGCACGCCATGCGTAGTCAAGCTGCGCTGCCGCAGGCACGCGAATACGCTGCATGGGCAACGCCGCAGGGCCCCGGATGGCAGGAACGGAAGGCATGGGATGGCCGGCCTGTCGCCGGCGCATCCACGACCGGGCTCAGCGCTTCAGCTGCGCCAGTATCTCGCGGGTCATCGGATCGGCAATCGCCACATCCTCACCCTGCAGCGCCGGCAACAGGCCACTGGCCAGCTGCTTGCCAAGCTCGACACCGAACTGATCGAAGGCATTGATGTTCCAGATCACCGACTGCACGTACACAGCGTGTTCGTACATGGCGATCAGTGCGCCCAGCGCCTGCGGGGTCAGTGCGTCGAGCAGGATCAGCGTGCTCGGGCGGCCTCCGGGGTAATCGCGGTGCGGGTCGTCGCTGCTCTGGCCATTGGCCAGTGCTTCGGTCTGCGCCAGCAGGTTGGCCAGCAGGGCCTGATGATTGATCGTGTAGGGATCGTCGCTGTGCACGCAGCCGATGAAGTCGGCCGGAACGATGCTGGTGCCCTGGTGCAGCGCCTGGAAGAAGCTGTGCTGCACGTCGGTGCCCGCCCCGCCCCACCACACCGGCACGGTGTCGGTGGTGACCGGCTGTCCGTCACGCTGCACGCGCTTGCCCAGGCTTTCCATCACCAGCTGCTGCAGGTAGGCCGGCAGCAGCGCCAGGCGCTGGTCGTAGGTCATCACCGCGTGCGTGGCATGGCCCAGCAGGTTGCGGTTCCAGATGTCGGTCAGGCCGTGCAGCACCGGCAGGTTGCGCTCCAGCGGTGCATCCAGCGCATGCGCATCCATCTGCGCGGCGCCTTCCAGCAGCTGCTCGAAGCGCTCGAAACCGATGGCCAGCGCGATCGGGAAACCCACGGCCGACCACAGCGAATAACGGCCACCGACCCAGTCCCACATCGGCAGCACGCGATCGGCGGCGATCGCGAAAGCCTTGGCCGCGCGTTCCGGATTGGCGCTGACGGCATACAGGCGCTCGCTGCCCCCCAGCCAGTCCTGCAGGATCTGGCCGTTGAGCAGGGTTTCCTGCGTGCCGAAGGTCTTGGAAATCAGGATGCCCGCGGTCTTCGCCGGATCCAGCGTGGCCAGCGTGCGCTGCATGGCGGCGCCGTCCACGTTCGACACGAAATGCACGCGCAGGCGCGCACCGCTGACCGGACGCAGCGCATCGGCGACCAGGCGCGGACCGAGGTCGGATCCACCGATGCCGACACTGACCACGTCGGTTACGCCGCTGTCTTCCAGCGCGCGCACCAGCACGCCCATGCGCTGGCGGATCTCGCGCGCGGTGGCATAGGCCTCAGCGGCAACCGGTGCATCGACCACGTCGCCGCGCAATGCGGTGTGCAGTGCGGCGCGCCCCTCGGTCAGATTGACCTGCTCGCCACGGAACAGGCGCGTGATGGCGCCGCCGACATCACGTTCGGCAGCCAGCGCCAGCAACGCCTGCAGCGCGGCGGCATCGTATTTCTGCCGCGCGAAGTTGACGTACAACGGACCGACCCGCAGCGCCAGATCCTGCACGCGGCCGGGTTCGGCGGCGAGCAGGCTGGGGATGCTTGCGCCCTTCAGGCGCTGGGCGTGGGAATGCAGCGAGTCGAATCCGTTGTTCGTTGTCATGCGGCCTGGGTCGGGATCGTGTCGTTGGTGTGGGTGATCTGGTTCTTGCCATCAACGTACACCAGCTTCGGCTTGAAGCTGTCGGCTTCCTGCTCGGTCATGCTGGCGAACGCGGCGATGATGATGATGTCACCGACCTGCACGTGGCGCGCGGCGCCACCGTTGAGCGAGACAACGCCGCTGCCGGCCTCGGCGCGGATGGCATAGGTCGAGAAGCGCGCACCGTTGGTCACGTCCCAGATGTGCACCTGCTCGAACTCGCGGATGCCGGTGGCAGCCAGCAGGTTGTCATCGATGGCGATCGAGCCTTCGTAGTTCAGCTCGGAATGGGTGACGGTGGCGCGATGGATCTTGGTCTTGAGCAGGGACAGGTGCATGGGGGCGCTGCAACGGCAAAGGAAAGAGCGGATTCTAGCACCCGTACAGCGCGGGGCATCACGGCCGGCAACCTGTTCAGGTAGGCGGTGAAACCGGGGTCAGAACCCTTTCCCCTGGAAAAGGCATCTGACCCCATGCATCGCGCGGCGCCGCCGGAACTCAGAATTCCAGGTTGTCGATCAGCCGGGTCGTACCCAGTCGCGCGGCGATCAGCGCCACGCGGCCACCGCCGTCGAAGGTCGGCTCGGCCAGCTCCGGGGTGCGCAGCACCGCATAGTCGACCTGGAAACCGGCCGCCTGCAGTGCGGCTGTGGCATCGGCCTCGATGCGTTCGCGCGGGTGACCGGCCACGTAGCCCTCGCGCATGCCCAGCAGGGTGCGGTGAATGGCGGTCGCGACCGGGCGCTGTTCTGCGCTCAGGTACTGGTTGCGCGAACTCTTGGCCAGGCCATCCTCGTCACGCACGATCTCGGCACCGACGATCTGGATCGGGAACGACAGTTCGGCCACCATCTGTCTGATGACAGCCAGCTGCTGGTAGTCCTTGCGGCCGAACACGGCCACGTCAGGCTGCACCTGCAGGAACAGGCGCGCCACCACCGTGCACACGCCGTCGAAGTGACCCGGGCGACTGGCACCTTCAAGCACTTCACTGACACCCGGCGCGTGCATGCGCGTGGTCTTGTCCACGCCCAGCGGATACATCGCCCCCACGCTGGGCAGCCACACCGCATCGCAGCCGACCTGTTCCAGCCCGGCCACATCGGCCTCGGGCGTGCGCGGGTAGCGGCTGAAATCCTCGTTCGGCCCGAACTGGGTCGGGTTGACGAAGATGCTGGCCACCACCTTGTCAGCGTACTGGCGGGCCTGGGTCACCAGCGAATGGTGGCCGCCATGCAGGTTGCCCATGGTCGGCACCAGCGCCACGCGCAGGCCCTCGCGCTTCCACTGGGCGATCAGCCCGCGCAGCGCGCCGAGCTCGTTGAAGGTCTGGATCATTGGGCGTAGGCGTGCTGTTCGTCGGGGAAACTGCCGTCGCGCACGGCGTCGGCAAAGGCACGGGTGGCACCGGCCACCGAGCCGCCTTCGGCAAGGAAATCCTTGACGAACTTGGGGCGGCGATGACCGCTGTCCAGGCCGAGGAAATCGTGCAGCACCAGCACCTGGCCATCGCAGTGCGGGCCGGCACCGATGCCGATGGTCGGCACCTCCACCGCAGCGGTCACTTCGGCGGCGACCGGGGTCGGTACGCATTCGAGCACCATGATGCTGGCGCCGGCAGCGGCCACCGCCCTTGCGTCCTCGACCAGCCGACGGGCGGCATCGCCGCGGCCCTGGATCTTGAAGCCGCCCAGGCGCAGCACCGATTGCGGGGTCAGGCCCAGGTGCGCGCAGACCGGAATCTCGCGCTCGACCAGGTAGCGGATGATGTCGACCTTGAAGCCGGCACCTTCGATCTTGACCATCTCGGCACCGGCCTGCAGCAGCTGCAGCGAGGCATCCAGCGCGCGCTCCGGGGTGGCATCGGCGCCGAAGGGCAGGTCCGCCACCAGCAGCGCACGCTGCAGCACGCGGGCCACGGCGCGGGTGTGGTAGACCATGTCGGCCACGGTCACCGGCAGGGTCGAATCATGGCCCTGCACCACCATGCCCAGCGAATCGCCGATCAGGATCAGGTCAACGCCATTGGCGTCGAAAGTGCGGGCGAAGCCGGCGTCGTAGGCGGTCAACATGACCAGCTTCTGGCCATTGCGCTTGGCCTCGGCCAGGGCGGGAACGGTCCAGGGCTTGCTGTCTGCGTGGGTGCTCATGTGCTGATAACCGGGGGAGATAACCCGGGCATTATCACCCTATCGGGGCAATCCCGCAGGCGTCCACCCGCACCACTGCGTCCCGCACGCGGCCGTGGCCGGGAATGACCAGATCCGGCGCGATTTCGGCCAGCGGCACCAACACGAAGGCCCGTTCGTGCATGTACGGGTGTGGCACCTTCAGCCCGGGCTGGTCGAGCTCCTGCACGCCGTACAACAACAGGTCCAGGTCCAGCGCGCGCGGGCCCCAGTGCACTGCCGGATCGCGCACGCGACCGAAGCGCTGCTCCAGCGCCAGCATGGCCTGCAGCAGCTCATCGGCCGGCAAGGTGGTTTCGACCGAGGCCACCGCATTGACGAACGGCGGCTGGTCTTCATTGCCCCAGGCCGGCGTTGCGTAAAGCCGCGAGGCCTGGCGCAGCCGGGTCCCGGGCAGGCCGTCCAGCGCGGCAATCGCCGCGCCGACGGTGGCGGCCGCGTCGCCGAGGTTGGCGCCGAGGCCGATCCAAGCAGGGGTCATCGCCTACTCGCCCGCTGCACCGGCCGGGGCACCCGGACGACGGCGGCGACGGCGGCGCTTGCGCGGCGCTCCGCTCTCGTCATCGCCTTCTTCGCTGTGCATCGCATCCAGCGACGACTCCAGCTCACGCCCGGACTGCGCCTGCGCTTCGCGCCAGAACTCGACATCGGCGGCGTGCTCGGACGACGCCACCTGGCGCAGGCTGAGGAAATCGAACGCGGCACGGAAGCGCGGATGGGTCAGGGTGCGGAACACGCGCTTGCGCTGGCGCGAGCTGAAGCGCGACTGCAGCAGCCAGATTTCCTGCATCGGCAGCGAGAAGCGGCGCGGCAGCGCGATGGTGCTCAACTGCTGCACGGTGACGCGGTCGGCGGCGCGGCGCTGCGCCTCTTCCGGTGCCACGCCCTGCTTGAGCAGGGTCGCCTGTGCACGGCAGAACGCCGGCCACAGCAGCAGCGCGAACAGGAACGCCGGCGAGACCGGTTCGTCGTTGGCCACCCGCGCATCGGTATTGGCCAGGCCCTCGACCAGCATGCGGCGCAGCGCGCCGGTGCGGTTGGCTTTCAGCGCCTTGGCGCTTTCCGGGAACAGCACGTCGAGCAGGCCGTAACGCTCAAGGCCTTCGAAGCTGGCCACGCCGTGTCCGGACAGGAACAGCTTGAGCACTTCCTCGAACAGGCGCGCTGGCGCGGCTTCGTTGAGCAGGCCGGCCAGGTGCGGGATCGGCGCGGCAGTACCCTCTTCGATCTGGAAGCCGAGCTTGGCCGCCAGGCGCACCGCTCGCAGCATGCGTACCGGGTCTTCCTGGTAGCGCTGCACCGGGTCGCCGATCAGCTTCATCAGGCGCGCCTGCACGTCCTCGAAGCCACCGGTGTAGTCGCGCACCGAGAAATCCTCGATGGCGTAGTACAGGGCGTTGCAGGTGAAGTCGCGGCGGACGGCGTCGTCCTCGATGGTCCCGTACACGTTGTCGCGCACGAGCATGCCGTTTTCCATCTCGCGGTCGCCGCTGCCGTCATCGCTGTTGGCGCGGAAGGTGGCGACTTCGATGATTTCGCGGCCGAACACAACGTGGGCGAGGCGGAACCGGCGGCCGATCAGGCGGCAGTTGCGGAACAGCTGCTTGACCTGTTCGGGCGTGGCGTCGGTGGCCACGTCGAAATCCTTGGGTTGGCCATTGACCAGCAGATCGCGCACCGCGCCGCCGACAAGGTAGGCGCCGAAGCCGGCATCGCGCAGGCGATAAAGCACGCGCAGGGCGTTCGGGCTGATGTCCTTGCGGGAGATCGTGTGCTGGTCGCGCGGGATGACGCGCAGGCTGAACGGTGATGTAGCAGGGGAAATGATGTTGGCGCTTCCGGTTGAAGTTTCGGGATTGCCCAATGGCATCGAGGTGCATATACTAGCGCTCCTGCCTCGGCAGCGACACAGTTACGCTCCCTTCGTCTAGTGGTTAGGACGTGGCCCTCTCAAGGCTAAAACAGGGGTTCGAGTCCCCTAGGGAGCGCCAGTCGCCGCAGCAGGAACCGAAAAAGCCCGCCTTGTGCGGGCTTTTCTGTTTTCCGGGATTGCAGTGATTGCGGTCGGGTTGGTCGCTTTGGCGCCTCCCTGCAATCGGCTTGAGCCGGTGGGGTCACCCAGGTCAGGACACGCCGTAAACCCATCCATTGGGGGCTCGATGGCGCCATCCATGGCGCCAACGTTCCTGCCCTGGGTGACCCCACCGGCTCTGGACGGTTTCCCGCCAGCTGCGGCAACAACCGACCAGCGCTTCGCCGCATCCGCACGCACCATGAAACTGTCAGGAGGGGGCAGGCCGCCCTCTCCAGGACCGTTGGCGCCATGGATGGCGCCATCGAGCACCATGGATGGGCTCTTGCGTGTCCTGGAGAGGGCGGCCTGCCCCCTCACACTCTGGACAAGCAGGCGCCAACGGAACGCAACCGAAGCCAGTCGCCGTCAGCCTTCCATCTGCTCCAGCTCCTTGCCCTTGGTCTCGCGTACGTAGCGGACCACGAAGAAGATCGAGAGGATGGCCGCCACCGTATAGATCCCGTAGGCCCCGGCCAGGCCGATGCCCGCCAGCAGCATCGGGAACGTCACGGTGATCGCGAAGTTCGAGGTCCACTGCGCCGCACCGGCGACGGCCAATGCCGGGCCGCGGATCTGGTTGGGGAACATTTCACCCAGCATCACCCACATCACCGGGCCCCAGGACATGTTGAAGAACACCACATAGACGTTGGCCGCCACCAGCGCCAGCCGGCCCATGCCGTCGGACAACTGCAGTCGACCGTCGGCGAGACTGCCACTGGCGAACGCGACCACCATCAGTACCAGCGCTACCGACATGCCGACCGAGCCGATCCACAGCAGCGGCTTACGCCCGATGCGGTCGATCAGCAGCACCGTCAGCAGACAGGCACCGATGCTCAGCGCACCGGACAATACATTGATCAGCAGCGCGTCGCTTTCCGAGAACCCCACCGCCTGCCACAGCACCGCGCCGTAGTAGAACACCACGTTGATGCCGACCAGCTGCTGGAACATCGCCAGGCCGATGCCGACCCAGAGGATCGGGCGCAGCCTGCCGGTGACCTTGTCGCGCAGGTCGGCGAAGCGTGGCTTGTGCTGGTCCTGGGCCAGGCTCGCCTCGATCTCGGCCTGCTTGGCCGTGGCTGCGGCCTCGCCGTACAGCCGCGCCAACACCGCCCTCGCCTGCTCCGGGCGCCCCTTCACGACCAGGAAGCGCGGGCTCTCGGGAATCACCAGCAACAGCAGCAGGAACAGCCCCGATGGCAGCGCCTGCATCCAGAACATCCAGCGCCAGGCCTCATGGCCCAGCCATAGCGGCTCGGTCGACGCCCCAGCGGCACGGGCCAGCAGGTAATTGCTGAGGAAGGCGGCGAACAGGCCGCAGATGATCGCCATCTGCTGCACCGTGGCCAAGCGCCCGCGATAGCGCGCCGAGGCCACCTCGGCGATGTAGGCCGGCGACATCACGCTGGCCGCGCCCACCGCGAAACCGCCCAGCACGCGCGCGGCGATGAACAGCCAGGAAGCGTGAGCGGCACCGGCGCCCAGCGCCGAAACCAGGAACATCAGCGCCGACACGATCAGCACGCCTCGGCGACCCAGGCGATCCCCCAGCCAGCCTGCCAGGAAGGCACCGACCGCACACCCCAGCAGCATCGAAGCGACTTCGAAACCAAGCGCCGCCTCGCTGGAGTTGAAGGCCTGGCGAAGGCCGTCGACCGTGCCATTGATGACACCACTATCGAAGCCGAACAGGAATCCACCGAGGGTGGCCACGCAGCTGATGAGGACGATGAATGCCGTGTTTTCGCCGCCGCGGGAGGCGATGCCGGGTTGGCGCTGGGACATGGATGAACCTGTTGGGAAGGGAGGCCGGCCATCCGACGCAGCCGGCTGACCCGCAGCGTCGCACAGGCCTTGCCCTGCCGCCAATGTCCGCCACGGCCGCGCCTGCCAGGCGCCCGATTTCCGCCCCGCGCCGACACTGGGGGCCAACCTGTTCTAGAATTGGCGGGTTCAGGAATCGATCCGCCCCCAGCCCATGCCCTTTGTCGTCACCGAAAACTGCATCAAGTGCAAACACACCGATTGCGTGGAAGTGTGCCCCGTGGATTGCTTCCACGAAGGCCCGAACTTCCTGGTGATCGATCCGGATGAGTGCATCGACTGCACCCTGTGCGAACCGGAATGCCCGGTCAACGCGATCTTCCCGGAGGACGATGTTCCTGCCGGCCAGGAGAGTTTCGTCGCCCTCAACGCCGAGCTGGCGAAGGAGTGGCCGGTGCTGACCGTGCGCAAGGACCCGCCTGCCGACGCCGGCGAATGGGATGGCAAGCCGGACAAGCTGAAGCTGCTGGAACGCTGAAAGGCGCCCACAGCGACAACGAAAAGGGCGCCATCGGCGCCCTTTTCTGTTCTTCGGCAGGTGCCAACCGCAAGATCCGGCATCTGCCAACCGCGCGATCTGGAATCCATCAACCGCGCCGTCCGGTAGCTGCCAACCCTGGTTGGCACAAAAGCGCCGACCAAGGTCGGCCTCTACCAGAGCGGGTGCGGACCAAGGCCCGCACCCACCCGACCAGCCCTTACTGGGCCAGCTTCGCCTTGAGCGCGGCGATCAGCTTTACCGGCGCTTCGGCCGTGGCCGGCAGGCCGCGCGGGTCCACCGCGGAGATATAGGCGCCGGCATCGACGGCCACCACGCGGACCAGGAAGTTGCTGCCTTCGTAGGCCACGTCATACGAGCCCAGCAGCTGCGCGCGGCTGGCGATGGTCACGCCTTCCACGCCTTCCAGCGCGGTGCCGACCTTGGCGAAGGCCTCATCCTTGCCACCGGCGATGGTGAAACCCGTGTTGCCCACGGCCGGGGCCGCAGCCACCGGGGCCGCCGGCTTGGTCGCCGAGGCAAGGGTCGGCACCTTGTTGTCGCCGGTGGTGGCCGGCAGGTTCAGGTCCGGCGGCACTTCCAGCGGACGCATTTCCGGGGCCAGGGCGTAGTCGCCCTTGACGCCGCGCTTGAAGCAGCCGGTGGTGCCGGCAGCGACCGCCACAGCAAGCAGGGCATAGGACAGCACGCGGACGGTGGAAACGGATTGACGCATGTGAATCTCCTGGGTCAGACCAAGACGGAAGGTCAGTGGCTGGAAAGGGCTTCGAGGGCGGCGATGTCGCCGGCAAGGTGGTCGGCGGCCGCATGGTGCGGCGCCGACAGCGGCAGCAGCGGCAGGCGCAGGTCATGGCCGACACCGATGCGGCGCAGCAGCGCCTTGACCGGAATCGGGTTCGGTTCAACGCCGCAGAAATCGTGGAACGGCTGCAGGCGCGCGTCCCAGGATTCGGTGGCTGCATGGTCGTGCGCGGCGGCCAGTTCGCACATCCGGCGGTAGGCACCCGGAAGCACGTTGGAGCCCACGGAGATCAGGCCATCGATGCCGGCCCGGATCGAGCGCGCGGCGGTGCCGTCATCGCCACTGAGGACCGCGAACTTCGGGCTGCGCAGCGCCAGCAGCGCCTGCACCCGGCCGGTGTCGCCCACCGCCTCCTTGATGCCGACGATGTTGGGGTGGCTGGCCAGTTCGGCCACGGTCTCCGGCTGCATGTCGCAACCGGTACGGCCGGGCACGTTGTACAGCACGACCGGCAACCCGCCCTGGTCGGCGACCGCACGATAATGGGCAATCAGGCCGGCCTGGGTCGGCCTTACGTAAGGCGGGGTGACCACCAGTGCATGGCTGGCGCCAAGCGCGGCCGCACGACGGGTCTGTTCGATGGTTTTGGCAGTACCGGACAGGCCGGTGCCAGCCATGACCGGGATGCGGCCGCCAATGCGTTCGACCGCGCTGGCCAGCAGCAGGTCGTACTCGGCATCGGTGAGGGTTGCCGCTTCGCCGGTCGAGCCGGCAACGACAACGCCATGGACGCCACCTTCCAGTTGCAGGTGCAGCAGGCGCTGCCAACCGTCGGGATCGAGGGCGCCGTCGGCCCGGAACGGGGTCGCCAGCGCGGTGATGAGGCCGGAAAGGGACAAGGACGTGCTGCTCTTGGCTGGAAAGGGAAAACGCCCGCCACGAAAGGCCGGGGGCGACCTGAATGTTACTTGCGGCGCGAAAGCACGGGCAAGTATGCTGGACACCGGTGGATCCCCGCCTCTGGCGGGCATTCAGACTCACGCATGCATTACCCGGAATCGCCTTGACCGACACCACCCCGCGCCCCGCGCCGAGCGAAAACCACCTCCTGATCAACGCCTACACGACGCATCCGGAGTCCCCCCTGCTGCCCGTCACCCGCCGCATCGCCGACAGCGGCTGCAATCTGGTGGACGCACGCCTGGCCACGGTCGGCCGCGACGTCTCGGTCACCGCCCTGGCCACCGGCTCCTGGGACTCGGTGGCCAAGCTGGAGGCGATGCTGACCCGGCTGGAGCGCGAGGAAGGGCTGAAGCTGGTCTGGTACCGCACCGCCGCCAAGCAGGCGCAGTCCAACCTGCTGCCCTACATCGTCGAGGTGATCGCCGCCGACAAGCCGGGCATCCTGTTCCAGCTGGCCGATTTCTTCGACCGCCAGGGCATCACCATCGAGAACCTGCAGAGCACGCGCTACCGCGCCATGCAGACCGGTGCGGAAATGTTCAGCGCACAGGTCACCATCGGCGTGCCGGCCAACATGCATATTGCCGCGCTGCGCGACGATTTCCTTGAGTTCTGCGACCACCTGAACCTGGACGCGATCATGGATCCCATGAAGTTCTGATTCTTCGCGCGTCTCTCACGCGCGCGTGGCGTTTCATGTAGCTGTAATGGCAAGAACCCAGGCTCGACAGAAGGACCTCATGAACAACGGCGACACCCTGGACAGCACTACCCTCTCCCTGCCGCTGGCCCTGTCCGGCGGCGACCACGCCACCCTCGGCGACTATGCCGGCCAATGGCTGGTGCTGTACTTCTATCCCAAGGACAGCACGCCGGGCTGCACCACCGAAGGCATCGACTTCAACGCCCTGCTGCCGAAGTTCAGGAAGGCAGGCGCGGTGGTATTGGGCGTCTCGCGCGATTCGGTGAAGTCGCACGACAACTTCTGCGCCAAACAGGGCTTCAACTTCCCGCTGGTCAGCGATGGCGACGAAGCGCTGTGCAGCGCCTTCGACGTGATCAAGATGAAGAACATGTACGGCAAGCAGGTACGCGGCATCGAACGCAGCACCTTCCTGATTTCCCCCGACAGCCGCATCGTGCAGTCCTGGCGCAAGGTCAAGGTTGCCGGCCATGCCGATGCCGTTCTCGCCGAACTGAAGGCCTCCCAGTCCAAGTGAGTCCCACTGCCTACCGTGTCTGCCATCACCCTGCCCCGCTGCAGGCCGTGGTGGTTTTTCCCTGCCCGTAACCAGGAATCGACGATGACCCGAGGCAAGCGCATCTACGTGCTGGATACCAACGTGCTGATGCACGATCCCACCGCGCTGTTCAAATTCGAGGAGCACGACATCTACCTGCCCATGCAGGTAATCGAGGAGCTGGACAACGGCAAGAAGGGCACCTCCGAAGCCAGCCGCAACGCTCGCCAGGTGAGCCGTTTCCTCAACGAGCTGGTGCAGGAATCCGGCCTGGACAACCTGGCCGACGGCATTCCACTGCAGCGTCCCAATGGCCTGCAGCTGCGCGGCAAGCAGAGCGCCGGCAAGCTGCGCTTCCAGACCAGCCATTTCGACGCGGGCAAGAGCTTTGGCAAGGTCATTCCGGACAATGCCATCCTCGGCGCGATCCTGGCCCTCAAGGAAGAAACGCCGGACCTGCCGGTGGTGTTCGTTTCCAAGGACATCAACCTGCGGATCAAGGCCGCCATCGCCGGCATCGTGTCCGAGGACTACGAGAACGACCGCGCACTGGACGATTTCAGCCTGCTCTACACCGGTGCCACCGAGCTGCCCGAAGACTTCTGGAAGCGCCACGGCGAGGATCTGCGCAGCTGGAGCGACAAGGGCCGCAGCCATTACGAGATCCAGGCGCAGGATGGCGAGGAGTGGTACCCGAACCAGTACGTCTACCTGCCCGGCGAAGACGAAGTCGAACTGCGCGTCAGCCGCGTGGTCGGCGACGGCAAGGTAGTGCTGTCGCTGGTCGATGATTTCCGCCACGGCAGCCATGCCGTGTGGGGCATCAGCGCACGCAACCGCGAGCAGAATTTCGCCCTCAACGCACTGATGGACCCGGAGATCGACTTCGTCACCCTGCTGGGCACCGCCGGTACCGGCAAGACCCTGCTGGCACTCGCCGCCGGCCTGGCGCAGACGATGGACCAGCAGCGCTACCGCGAGATCATCATGACCCGCGCCACGGTCAGCGTTGGCGAGGACATCGGTTTCCTGCCGGGCACCGAGGAAGAGAAGATGACGCCGTGGATGGGCGCGCTGACCGACAACCTGGAAGTGCTCACGCACAACCAGGAAGGCGGCACCTGGGGCCGCCAAGCCACCAACGACCTGCTCGCCAGCCGCATCAAGATCCGCTCGATGAACTTCATGCGCGGCCGCACGTTCCTGTCACGCTACCTGATCCTGGACGAGGCGCAGAACCTCACCCCCAAGCAGATGAAGACGCTGATCACCCGTGCTGGCCCCGGCACCAAGATCGTCTGCCTGGGTAACGTCGAGCAGATCGACACCCCGTACCTGACCGAAACCACCTCGGGCCTGACCTACGCGGTGGATCGCTTCAAGAACTGGCCGCATAGTGCGCACATCACCCTGCGCCGTGGCGAACGCTCGCGCCTGGCCGATTACGCTTCGGAGGTGTTGTGAACCGCTGCACCCGCCTGCTGCTGCCCACGGCTGCGATCGCCCTCGCAGCCGTGCTCGGCGCCTGCACCACCACGCGCGGCCCGGCCAGCGTGCCGACCGCCGAACGTACCGGACAATCCTGGGTGGTCACCCGCCCGATCATCGCCGCGCAGGTGCTCGACACCTGCTCGCGGCCCAGTCCAGGCCGCGAGGCGGGCCGGGTCAGCGGCTACTGGGCACCCAGCCGGCAGCAGATCGACCAACTGGAAGCACAGCTCTCGTCGCTGCAGGCACAGGTCCCGAAGGTGCTGGACTTCGACCGCCAGTACGTCGGCATCGAAAGCGCCGGCAAGCGGCTGATCTACGTCAACGCCTTCCACCTGCCCGATGGCAGCGGCATCAATCCGGCACGGGAAGCGATCCGCGTCTGCGACGGCGGCACGCAGTTCTGGGGCGCGGTGTTCGACCCCTCCAGCAATACCTTCAGCGAGCTGCAGTTCAACGGCGGCTTCGGCGGGCCCTGAGGGGCCTTGCCGATGGGAATACGCCTGCCCACCTGGGTCTGGATTGGTGCGGTCGCGCTCTCGTGCGTGGCCGGCATGGTCAACGTGGTCGGCTTCCTCGGCTTCGAGCATCAGGCGGTCAGCCACATGACCGGCAGCACCAGCCAGCTGGGCATGGCGCTGGCGCAGGGCGACTGGCGCGCGGTCGGCCATCTGTGGGGGCTGCTGATCGCGTTCTCACTGGGTGCGATGCTCAGCGGCCTGTTGATCCAGGACAGTACCCTGCAACTGGGCCGACGCTACGGCGTGGCGCTGGCCTTGGAGTCCGCGCTGCTGCTGGTGGCCATTCCGCTGTTCGAACGCCACCAGATCTGGGGCGCACTGGCCGCCGCCATGGCCTGCGGCCTGCAGAACGCGATGGCCACCACCTTCAGCGGCGCGGTGGTACGCACCACCCATCTCAGCGGCATGTTCACCGACCTCGGCATCGGCCTGGGCCACCTGCTGCGCGGATTGCCGCTGCAGGTACGACGCCTGACCCTCAGCGGCCTGATCATCAGCGGCTTCCTGGCCGGCGGCATCCTCGGCGCCTGGCTGTTCATGCGTTGGCAATATGACGCCCTGCTCGCCCCTGCCCTGCTGACTGGCCTGACGGGCCTGGGCTATGTGCTGTACCAGCAATGGGCACGTTGGCGGCATTGAATCAAGGACATCGGCGCATGGCGTGGATCTACCTTCCCCTGCGCGACCACGGCACAATCGCGGAATGAGCCCGACCACTCCCGTTTCCGCCCTCACCATCGCCGGCTCCGACTCCGGTGGAGGGGCGGGCATCCAGGCCGACCTGAAAACCTTCGCCGCGCATCGCGTGCACGGCCTCTCCGCAATCACCGCACTGACCGCGCAGAACACGCGTGGCGTCATCGCCGTGCATGTGCCGCCGATCGACTTCCTGCGCGCGCAGCTGGAAGCCTGTTTCGACGATTTCGACATTCACGCGGTAAAGCTGGGCATGCTGGCCAACGCCGGCGTGATCAACGCCGTTGCTGACGCACTGGAGAAGCATCGTCCGCCGCACGTGGTGCTGGACCCGGTGATGGTCGCCACCAGTGGGGCGCGCCTGCTGGAAGACAGCGCATTGCAGGCCATGCGTGAGCGCCTGATCCCGCTGGCCACGCTGATCACCCCCAACACACCGGAAGCAGAACTGCTGGTCGGACGGAAGATCAGCAATGGCGATGACGCTGAGCGCGCGGCGTCAGCCCTGCTCGATCTCGGTGCCGGTGCCGTACTGCTGAAAGGTGGCCACCTGCAGGAAGGCAACCGCGTAATCGACCGCTACTTCGACGGCGTCAGCAACGAAGAATTCATCCACGCCCGCCTGCCACTGGATGCACATGGCACCGGCTGCACGCTGGCTGCGGCCATCGCCGCGCAGCTGTGCAATGGCCTGAGCCTGGCCAACGCCTGCGAAGCCGGCATCGATTACGTCGCACGCAGCCTGCAGCGGAGCCATGCCCCTGGTCGCAGCGAGGTGCGGGTGCTCGATCACTTCGGCGCGGCACCACACGCATGAACCTGGCGCCGCGCATCCTCGCCGTACAGTGCGACGACGGCCATCGCTACGAAGTGATTGCCTGCGTGCCCGCGCACCCCATTGCGCGCCTGCTGTGGCTGCCGGCACTGGGCGTGGCCGCGCGCCACTACCTGCCACTGGCTTTGGCGCTGGCGGCGAAGGGCGTGGCGGTGTACCTGCACGAGTGGCGCGGCAACGGCAGCAGTTCGCTGCGCCCATCGCGCGCGCTGGACTGGGGCTATCGCGAGGTACTCCAACAGGATCTGCCGACCAGCCAGGCCGTCCTGGCCGCAGCGGATGACGAAGGCGACGCCCTGCCCTGGATCATCGGCGGCCACAGCCTTGGCGGGCAGCTGGCCTGCGTGCATGCCGGCCGCAACCCGCAGCACTTCAACCGGCTGTGGCTGGCCGCCAGCGGCTCACCGTTCTGGCGCGGATTCCCACCACCGCGTGGCTGGCTGCTGCCGCTGGTCTACCGCTTCCTGCCATGGATCGCACAGCGCCAGGGCGTGCTGCATGGCCGTCGCCTCGGCTTCGGTGGCACCGAAGCGCGCGGGCTGATCGCCGACTGGGCGCGCGTCGGCCTGAACAACCATTACGCCGCCGTCGGGATGGACGAAGACCTCGATGCGCAGATGGCGCGTGTGCATGGCAGCGCACAGGCGGTGCTGATGGAGCACGACTGGTTGGCCCCCACCGGATCGATGCAGACGCTGCTGGCGAAGCTGCCGAATGTGGACGCGCAGCTGCGCGTGCTGTCCGCGCAGGAACTGGGCACGCGCGCCGATCATTTCGCGTGGCTGAAGGCCCCTTATGCCGTGGCTGACAGCTTTTTCATTCAGTTGGATGAAAATTTTCACAAAACTGTTGACGGTACGCGCCGACATCCGCATAATTCCGCTCCTGTCGCAGGGCGCCCGTAGCTCAGTTGGATAGAGTACCTGGCTACGAACCAGGCGGTCGGGAGTTCGAATCTCTCCGGGCGCACCACTCGACAGGTTTCCGGCATCCGCCGCTGGAAATGCAGTAAAATTTGATTGTGTACCGCGCGCCCGTAGCTCAGTTGGATAGAGTACCTGGCTACGAACCAGGCGGTCGGGAGTTCGAATCTCTCCGGGCGCACCATACACAGTCAACACAACAAGTTTATGTAATTGGCGCCCGTAGCTCAGTTGGATAGAGTACCTGGCTACGAACCAGGCGGTCGGGAGTTCGAATCTCTCCGGGCGCACCATTACACCGAAACAGCAGGCCTCGGCCTGCTGTTTTTTTATGTGTGTTTTTCGGCAGGGCTGCGCCCTGCACCCGCCGAAGCAACAGCTATGGCCGAAGCAACAGCAACAGCAACAGCTGGTGTTCCGTGGGTTGGCGGGGCGGCATGGACAGGCAGGACACGCCGTAAACCCATCCATGGGGGCTCGATGGCGGCATCCATGCCGCCAACGGTCCTGCCTGCCCATGCCGCCCCACCTCTGACAGATTTCCGCGATCTGATGGATCCACGCCATGCGTGGATGAATCTCCATCGAGTTCGAGTATTTCGATAATTGATCGAAGAGCATCCACGCATGGCGTGGATCTACCGTGTCGACCAAGGTCGACACCTACCAACAGCAGCGGGACTCTGTCGAAGGCGGGGTGGGTCCGGTTGCGGGAGTGTCCGCGGCATGGATGCCGCGGCCAAGCCCCCATGGACGGGTTTACGGCGTCTCCCGCCACCGGACCCACCCCGCCATCCCTCAGGAAACCCGCTTTTGACGTTGACGTCGCTTTGGCCTCTGCGGGTGCAGGGCGCAGCCCTGCAGAGAGAATCCCTTACCTGAACAGGCCTTTTTGCGCGAGGTCTCAGCCATCGGTTAGACTAGGTAGGTCTGCAGCGGCCGTCCGTTTCCCTCCGGGACCGCCGGCGACCAGGGTCCGCCCTCTTCGCCCGCCCCCACTCCGACGCCGTTCGTCACGCATTCCAGCCGGCGCTTCGTGCCGGCTGCACCCAACTTCTCGCAGCGCGGTTCACGGGAACGCTCCGAGTCAGCCGATCACTTTGATCTGCCCCCGTCTGTCCGTTCGGACAGGCGTTTCTTGTACCTGGAGCAATCTCAATGTCTTTTGAATCGCTGGGCCTGGCGCCCTTCCTGCTGCGTGCGCTTGCCGAGCAGGGCTACGAAAACCCGACCCCGATCCAGCAGCAGGCGATCCCGCTGGCGCTGGCCGGTCGCGACCTGCTGGCCGGCGCACAGACCGGTACCGGCAAAACTGCCGCGTTCGGCCTGCCGTTGCTGCAGCACCTGGGCACCGCCTCGCAGGAAGTGCGTGCCGGCCCGCGCAAGCCGCGTGCGCTGATCCTGGCCCCGACCCGCGAACTGGCCACCCAGGTGCATGACAGCCTGCGCGGCTACAGCAAGTACCTGCGTATCCCCAGCGCCTGCATCTACGGCGGTGTCGGCATGGGCAACCAGCTGGACATCCTGCGCCGTGGCGTGGACCTGCTGGTGGCCTGCCCGGGCCGCCTGATCGACCACCTGGAGCGTCGCAGCGTCGACCTGTCCGGCATTGAACTGCTGGTGCTGGACGAAGCCGACCGCATGCTCGACATGGGCTTCCTGCCGTCGATCAAGCGCATCCTGGCCAAGCTGCCGAAGCAGAACCGCCAGACCCTGCTGTTCTCGGCCACCTTCGAGGACAACATCCGCCAGTTGGCGCTGGAGTTCATGCGCAACCCGGAACAGATCCAGGTGACGCCGAAGAACACCGTGGCCGAAACCATCACCCACCGCGTGCACCCGGTCGATGCCGGCCGCAAGCGCGACCTGCTGCTGCACCTGCTGGCGCAGGACAGCCGCGAGCAGACCCTGGTGTTCGCCCGTACCAAGCACGGCAGCGACAAGCTGGCCACGTTCCTGGAAAAGTCGGGCATCAAGACTGCGGCGATCCATGGCAACAAGAGCCAGGGCCAGCGCCTGCGTGCGCTGGGCGACTTCAAGGCCGGCCGCGTGACGGTGCTGGTGGCCACCGACATCGCTGCGCGCGGCATCGACATCAACGAGCTGCCGAAGGTGATCAACTTCGACCTGCCGATGGTGGCCGAGGACTACGTGCACCGCATCGGTCGTACCGGCCGCAACGGCGCGACCGGCCAGGCGATTTCGCTGGTGGCGCAGGATGAAGTGAAGCTGCTGCGCGCGATCGTGCGCCTGCTGGGCCGCGACATGGACATCCGCGATGTACCGGGCTTCGAACTGCAGGTTCCGATCCGCTGGGGCAACAGTGCGCCGGGCAAGGCCGAGCACGATACCGGTGAGCGCGCACCGCGCAAGAGCCACGCGCGCCGTCCGCACGGTGATGCGCCGCGCCATGCGCATGCCGGCCCGAAGAAGGCCGGCGGTGGCCGCCGCGAAGGCGGTGGAAATGGCCAGCAGCGTGCAGGTGCCGGCCAGGGCCAGCGCCGTGGCGGTGGTGGCAATGGTGGCGGCCGTGGTCGTGGCCAGGGTGGCGGCGGTGGTCGCGCTGGCTGATCCCAGCTGACACGGAGGGGGCTTCCCGCTGCGCGGGGGGCTATCGAGGGACGGCGCTGACGCGCCGTCCTTTTTTTTGCCGGCTACCGTGGGTGAAAGCACGCGGATGGTTTGGCTTGGGGCGGCGCAGGGCGCAGTGGGTGAGATCACCAGCGCCTACTTCTCCCGCAGGGTAGCCGGTAGAAGAAAGATCAAATTCAAATTCAAATTCAAAAGCCGAAGCCGCAATTCCTGGCTTTGCCTTTGCCTTTGCCTTTGCTTTTGCCCTTGCTCCCGCCTTGGGGTCTGATGCGTCCGCGCCCGCAGGAAACTGTCCTGGGAGGCAGGGGGCCTCAGCCAGGACCGTTGGCGCCAAGGATGGCGCCATCGAGCCCCCATGGATGGGTTAACGGCGTGTCCTGGCTGAGGCCCCCTGCCTCCCAAGCACAACAACAACTCGGCGCCAAACGCCTCAACCCCGCGCCTTACTCGGATTCACCAGATTCCCGAAGAAGATCGCGTTGATCAACAACCGGTCCGTGCCGTGCCAGTACTTGCGGTGCGCCGGGTCATCGGCAAACAGCACCACATTGCCCTGCCCCTGCGCCGACACCAGCACCCACGCGCTGCCCGCCACCCGCGCGCGGTTGCGCTCGGAAAGATAGCCATTCACCCGCGGCGGTGTGTCGATGCGTACCACCGTCGAGAACGGATTCGTGCTCGGCTGCAGCGTCACCGTGCTCTCCTTGTTGATCGCCAGTTGCCGGCGCGGCACGCCAAACGCCAGCGGATGACTGGTGTCCACATCGGCGCTCAGGATGTTGCCGCTGACCCGCTCGATCGCGGCGATGTCGCGCTGGTCACCGAATGCACGGCGGCTCTCGTCGGCAGTCTCTTCTTCCTTGCCGAGCTTCTCGCCGTCGGCCAACTTCTGCTCGATCGCCCACTTCGATGCACTGCCGTAGGTCACCAGCGAGCCACCCGCCTGCACCCAGCGCTTCAGCGCAGCCACCGCCGTGGTATCGACGCCGGTGTAGGTCCCCCCGGACAGCACGATCGTGGTGTAGCGGTCCAGGGACACTTTGCCCAGCTGCTGCGGGTCCAGCTTGCTGGCAGGCAAATGCAACTGCTGGTCGAGCAGGAACCAGGCCGAGCCGATCTCGGTGGCGGCCACGCCCTCACCCATCACCAGCGCAACCGCGGGTTTGCGCAGCGCCTTGACGCCGTCACTGCCCAGATCGATGCCTTCGCGGCTGCGGCCACTGGACAGCGCGTGCACCTGCACACCTGCCTCGCGCGCGGCCGATGTCACTGCCTCAAGCAGCGCCGCGCCCTGCAGCGCTTGCCCGGCAACCGGAATCACCAGGCTGCCGGCGGCGAAGCTGACGTCGCCCTGCGCGGTCGCGGTGGTGAACGGCTGGAATGCTGCACGTGCGCTCACGCCTTTGCCCTGCAGCGCGGCCAGCGCGCGCCCGGCGTTGTAGTCGCGCCAGTCGATCGCGTAGGCGAACCCGGCCTGGCCACCCAGCACCGCGCCCTGCTGCGCCGGCAACGCAGTCACCCGTGTGCCGCCTTCAATACGGCTGCGGCTACCGGCGAAGGCCACGCCGTAGGCCGGTGCGATTGCATAGCTGGTGCTGCCGTAGAACACGTCGCCCTTGATCGGCGGCGTCTCGGCAAAGATCGAATGCACCAGGCGGAACTGCGCCTGCTGCACCTGCACCACGTAGGCGCTGCCGGCATCGAAGCGCTGCCCATCGACGGTGACTGCACGCTCCAGCGCACGTACCTCGATGCGATGCAGCAGCAACAGTTCCAGCAGGCGGCGGGTCAGTGCCGGATCGTGCGCGTCGCCGAACACGAAGCTCTTCATCGGCTGCTGTGCGGCCTGCTTCAGCGCGCTCTGGAAGAACTGCTTCTGCAGGTCGAACAGGCCACTACGCTCGGCCACTGCACCACGCACCGTGCCCAGCCCGGTGGCGACCTGGTTGCGGATGGTGAACGGGAAGGTCAGCAGGCCATTCACCGATTCCTGCACGCGGCCACGTGAACTGGCCTGCTCGACGGTGACGCCGACCGCGCCGTGGAAGTCCGGATAGGTCGAGCCGTACACCGGCGAGAAGTTGTCGAAATTCTCGCCGGTGTAGTACAGCGAACCCAAGGCATCCAGCGCCTGCGCGTGGTACTTGGCCAGGGTCTTGTTGAACTCGTACGACGGCGCCGGAATCAACGGGCTGTGCATGCTCTTCGGCGAAGGCTCGAAGTAGTACGTGCTGTCCTTGCCCATTTCGTGGAAGTCGATCTGCACGTTCGGGTACCACTGGTGGAACACCTCCACCTTCGGCCGCGAGTCCTGCTGGGTCAGGGCCAGCCAGTCGCGGTTGAGATCGGTGAAGTAGTGGTTGGTGCGGCCCTGCGGGAACGGCTCGACGTGCTCCTTGTCAGCCGGGTCGGCCGAGGCCGGATCGGAGGCCCACGCGTTGTGCCAGTTGGCGGCGCGATCGCGACCGTCCGGATTCTGCGCCGGGTCGAACAGCACCACCGCCTGCTGCAGCCATTGCTGGGTCTCGGCACTGCGGTTGGCCACCAGGTAGTAGGCGGTCAGCATCGCCGCCTCGGCGCTGGAGGTCTCGTTGCCATGCACGCTGTAACCCAGCCACACCACCACCGGGCTGTCGCCCGCCGCACTGCGCGGCTGCGCCGGATCGACCAGGGTCGCGTGCTGCTGGCGGATCTGTTCCAACCGCGCGTGGTTGCCGGCAGCGGTTACCGTGGCGATCAGCAACGGGCGGCCCTCGTAACTGCGGCCGATCTCGCGCACGCTGATCTTGTCCGAGCGTTTCGCCAGTTCCTGGAAGTACGCCACCAGCTGGTCGTGCCGGGTGTAACGGCTGCCGATCGGGTAGCCGAGGAACTGCTCGGGTGTGGGAATGGACGTATCGAACGCGGCCGCGTCGACGGCCTGCGGGAAGAAGTACGCGCTCTGTGCCTGCGCTGGCTGCGGGCAGGACAGTGCGGTGGCGGCGGCGATCAGCAACGGAAGAACGGCACGACGATGCAAGGACACGGTGACTCCCCAGGACACAACGGCAGACGGTCGCGCGGCCGGCTCCCTGAAGAAACCGGCCGCAGCGGATGGATCAGAAGCGGTAATCGAAGCCCAGCGTGAAGTAGCGGCCGCGCAGGTCGTACTGGCTGAAGTCGTATGGCGCGCGGATGCCCGGGAACGAAGCGTCGTACGGCGGCGTCTTGTCAGCCAGGTTCTGCACCTTGGCATACAGCGTCAGCTTGTCGATGCCGGTGTAGCCCAGGTACAGGTCGTACTGGCTATAGCTGCCGACGCGCTGCTGCACGGCCTTGGCTGCGGTGCTGGCTTCCTGGCGGTAGCTGCTGGTGTAGTACCAGGTTACTGCGGCGTTGAAATCACCGTACTTCCAGTCCAGCGTGGTGGTGGCCTTGTCCTTGGGCAGGGTCGCGCCCAGGTTGCTGCCGGCGTAGTCCACCAGCGGGCCACCGACCACGGTCGGGCGACGGTAGTCGCGCACGTGGGTATAGGCCGAGGACACGGTGAAGTCACCCAGCGCCGCGGTCGGGATGCGCTGGCGCAGTTCGACGTCGATACCCGAGGTCTTCAGCTCGCTCAGGTTCTGGTAGCGGTTGTAGACCGCCTGCAGCTTGCCGCGCTCATCGCGCTGCACCGCGCCAGCCACGTTGTCGTTGACCAGGGTCTGGGTATTGTTGGTGCCGACCAGGTTGTCCAGCTGGATGCGGTAATAGTCCACGCTCAGGTTGGTGTTGGCCCACGGTGACAGCACCACGCCGAAGTTCACGCTCTTGGTTCGCTCCGGCTTCAGTGCGTTGTTACCGACGGTGAAGAAGGTCGGGTTCTGGCGCGAGCCCGGCACGTCCGGATCACGCGGATCAACCACGCTGCCGTAGGCGATGCTGGTGCTGTTGGAGTTTTCCGACAGCGACGGTGCGCGGAAGCCCTTGGAAGCGGACGCACGCACCAGCAGGACATCCAGGGGCTGCCAGCGCAGGCCGATCTTCGGCGAGAACGCATCGCCGAAATCATCGTAGTGATCAGCGCGCGCGGCGGCGGACAGCTCCAGCGTCGAGGCCAGCGGCACGTTCACTTCGGCGTAGGCCGCACTGACCTGGCGCTTGCCGTGCACTTCAGCAATGGCCGGGCGCACCTGCAGGCCGGCATCGATCTGCCATGGGTTGTTGGAGTCGAGCTTTTCGCGGCGCCACTCGGCACCGGCCGCAAAGCCGATCTCGCCGGCCCAGGTATGGCCCAGGCTGCCGGAAATCTTCGCATCGATACCCTGCAGCTTGGATTCGGCCGGACGCAGCGTGGCGATGTTGATCGAATCACGCACCGACTGCGGCGTGGCCGCCGGGTTGAGCAGGTTGTAGCTGCCCGTGGCCAGCGCATCGGCCAGCGCCCAGCGGTTGGCGAAGCCACCGGACACGCTCTCGCGCTCGCTGCTGCGTGCACCGAACGCGGCCACTTCCCAATCCCACGACGCGGTGGTGCCACGCAGGCCGAACACGCCGCGGTAGGCGGTGGAACGGTTGGTCTTGATCGTGCCGCCGAGGTCGAAGAAGGTGTACTCGATCGGGATCGCACGGCCGTACGGGTTGTACGGATTGTTGGCCGGCAGCAGCGACGACACCGGCTCGGCCAGGCCGCTGTTGGCGTTCAACGCGAAGCGGCCGCTTTCCAGGGTAAAGAACGGGCTGCTGCCGAACCAGGCGGCGCTCTTGATCTGGCTGTACAGCACTTCGCCAAAGGCCTCGACGTTGTCGTTCAGGCGGAAGGTACCGTTGGCATAGGCCTGGTAGCGCTTGGTCGAGGGAATCAGCGTGGTGAACGGCGCCTGGTTGAAGCCGCAGGTATCACCGGACAGGCCATCGATCGGCGCGCTGGCAACGCGGGTGGTGCCGGCCGGGCAGTTGCCGTTGGCATCGAGCATCGGCACCGAGACGCCGTTGACCAGGTAGCGCGCGCCCTTGGCCGACCAGCCGTTCCAGCGGCCACCCGGCTTGTCGGTGTAGATGCCGCTCCTGGTCAGGTTGCGTTCGTCCTGGTCCAGGCGCTCACGGTTGTACCCCTGCAGGCTGAAGAGGATGTTGTAGCCATCGGTGTCCAGATCACCGAGGCCGCCGACGAACTTCAGGTTCTGCTCGTACAGGCCGCCCTGGTCGGCACCGCCGAAGCTGCCGCCGATCTCGGCGCCTTCGAAGTTCTGCCGGGTGATGATGTTGACCACGCCGGCCACGGCGTCGGAGCCGTACACCGCCGAGGCGCCGTCCTTGAGCACCTCAATGCGCTCGACCGCGACCAGCGGCAGCGCATTGAGATCGACGAAGGTGTCGGACAGGCCACCGGCCGGGAAGCCGTAGTTGGCCAGCCGGCGGCCGTTGAGCAGCACCAGCGTGTTCTTCTGCGACAGGCCGCGCAGGCCGATGCCGGCCGAGCCGGACGCCCAGCCATTGTTGGTGGTTTCGTTGGCAGCGTTGCCGGTGTTGGCCGAGATCGAGCGCAGCACGTCGGCGACGGTGGCCTTGCCGGTCTGTTCCAACTGCTGGCGGCCGATCACCTGCACCGGGTTGGAGGCCTCGGTATCGGTGCGCTTGATGTTGGAACCGGTGACGCGCACGGCGGCCAGGGTGCTGGCTTCGCCACTGGCGTCGGCGGAGGTTTCGGCGGCGGCGGACAAAGGCGCGGCCAGAGCGACGGCCAGGGCCGCCACGAGCAGGGTGTGCTTGGGCATGACGATGTGGGGGAGGTGGAAAGGGCGACGTAGTTCCGCAGTAGTCCATGCCTGGCCGGGGTCCGGCCAATAACATCTCTTCATACGGATATAAGAGAAACTATCATCTCTTCATCCGGATGGAAAGAATTAATTCACGAAAGCCCAACAACCGCTCAGGATGGCCGGCCACCTGCGGCGTACAATCGCGCCATGGAAATCTTCAAAGTCTTCATGCTCGAGGCGGCGCACCGCCTCCCCAACGTGCCGCCGGGGCACAAGTGCGCGCGCCTGCATGGCCACTCGTTCCGGGTGGAACTGAAGGTCGAGGGCGAGCCCGGCGCGCAGACCGGCTGGATCATGGACTTCGGCGACGTGAAGGCGGCTTTCCAGCCGATCTATGACCGCCTGGACCATCACTACCTCAACGACATCCCCGGCCTGGAGAACCCGACCAGCGAGAACCTGGCGGTGTGGATCTGGAACGAACTCAAGCCCAGCCTGCCGGCGCTGAGCGAGATCACCGTGCACGAAACCTGCACCTCCGGCTGTCGCTACCGCGGCCCGACGGCCTGATCAACCCATTGATCTGAAAGGCTTTTCAAAGGCGCCCTGAGCGCCTTTGTTATTTTTGTTGCATTGCCGCATCAACGGCGTATGCTGCAATGCATCAAGCCACTCCCTGATGCCCCCCATGGCCGCCGCCTTCAGCGATCGCTTCAGTGATGCCACCCGTCAGTTCGCCGCCGCCGCAACGCGCGCAAACCGATTGGCGTTGGAGAACGCGGAAAGCATGTTCGGCGTGCAGTTGAAGGTGATGGAGCGCAACCTGACCGCGACCGGCGGCTGGCTGGGCGAACTGGCCCGCAGCGACGACGCGGCCGGGATGCTCAACAAGGGCGCACAGCTGTGGCAGGACAACCTGCAGCGGCTGGGCCAGGCCCAGCAGGACGTGGTCGGTCTCGGCCTGGTGGCCAGCAAGGCGTGGTCCGAACTGGTGCAGGGTTACAACGAATAAACGGCGGACGCGAGCAACCACTGACGCGACGCAACGCTCATTGCGTGGGTCCCTCCCCCCATGCAATCCGGACCCGGCAGATCCCTCCCTCTGCCGGGTCTTTTTTTGCCTGGCGTCCGGATTCCGGAGTGCGTCTTCGTCCGATGTCTCTGCGAACTGAGGGGCCCCGCCGGGACAGGCAGGGGCCTGGGCAAATGTCCCGGCGCCGGCCGTTGGCCGCCACCTCCTCCTTTACTTTGCCCAGACCCCCGCCCGCCCCGACGAGGCTCGGCTTACGGCAGGTAAAGCGCAGCGCTCGTGGCGCCTTTCAACGAGGCGCCGACGAACTCCGAACGCCGGGCGGATGCCCTTGCGTACGAAGTAAAGGGGGAGGTGACGGCCAACGGCTGGCGCCGGAGGACATTCGTACGCAAGGCATCCGCCCGGCGCCACGCAGAATGAACCCGCCGCACGCGATGCAGGAAGGGCTCAGCGCCCGCGACCATCATGCCAATGCTGGTGCCACGCCTGGAACATCAGCACGTTCCACAGGTGCGTGTGCCACTTGCGCTCGCCGCGCAGGAACGCTTCCCAGATGCCGCGCACGCGTGCCGCATCGAAGCAGCCCTGGTTGCGAAGCAGCTGCGGGTCCAGCAGCGCCTCCGCCCAATCGCGCAACGGACCGGCCAGCCAGCGCGCCATGGGCGGGCCAAAGCCACGCTTGGGACGGTACACCAGCAGCTCGGGCAGGTAGCGTGCCAACAGATTCTTCAGAATGAGTTTGTGTTCGCCATCGCGGTACTTCAGGTGCTGCGGCAGGCGCCAGGCCAGGCGCACCACCTCCATGTCCAGCAACGGCGCACGGGTTTCAACGCCCGCCGCCATGCCCGCGCGATCAACCTTGGCAAGGATGCCCTCGGCCAGGTCCATGCGGAAATCCAGCAGCTGGATGCGCGCCTCGGCCGGCAGCGCCGTGTCCTGCTGCTGGAAGATCGTCAGCGGCTCACGCGCACCCAGCACTACCTGCGCCGGCTGCCGCCAGCGGGTCACGCGCTGCAGGTAATGCCCCTCCACATCGTTGGCAGCCACCTCGGCCACCAGCGCACGCCAGCCCCCCAGGCGGCCGCGCTCGGGATTCATCCGGTTGCCGCTGCGTCGCGCCAGGTCCCGCACCCAATCCGGCAAGCCACCGCACAGTCGCGCAATGCGCAGCGCGCGGCCGTAGCTGGGGTGACCGAAGAACAGCTCATCGCCGCCGTCACCGGTCAGCGCGACCGGCTTGCGCGCCCCCAGCAGTTCACTGGCCAGCAACGTCGGCAGCTGCGAGGCGTCGGCGAACGGCTCGCACCAGACCTGCGGCAGCCGCTGAAGCAGGTCCAGTCCCTGGCGCGCGTCCATCCGGTGCAGGTGGTGCTGCACGCCGAGATGCCGCGCGACCTGCGAGGCCCAGTCGCTCTCGTCATGGCCGGGATCGTCGAAACCGACCGTCCATGCCTCGATCGGGAGGGTCGACTGCGCCTGCATCATCGCGGTCACCAGCGACGAGTCGGTGCCACCGGACAGGAACGCGCCGCAGGCCAGTGGCGAATGCATGCGTGCGGCAATGGCCTTCTGCAGTACCGTCTCCAGCTGGTCGGTAGCCTGCTCCAGGCTGGGTGCCGGCCGCAGGGATTCCTGCAGTGCGCTGTGCATCGCATCGCGTGCGCACCAGTAGCGTGAGCCGCCCTGGGCGGCCTGGCTGGAACCGCCAGCCGCATGGTCATTCAGATCGATGCGCAGCGTCGCGCCGGCCACCAGCTTGTGGATACCGCGGTAGATGGTGTGTGGTGCCGGCACATAGTCATGGCGCAGCAGCAGGCTCAGCGCATCCTGGTCGATGCCAGGGGCAAATCCGGCGAAGGCCTGAAGCGCCTTCAACTCCGAGGCAAACAGGAACTGGCCCTGGTACCAACCGTAGTACAGCGGCCGCTCGCCGACCCGGTCGCGGGCCAGCCACAGTTCGCGCGCCTCCCGGTCCCACACACTGAAACCGAACGCGCCCTCGATGCGCGACAGCGCCCGCTCCACGCCCCATTCGACGATCGCCTGCAGCAGCAGCCGCGCATCGCTGCAACTGCGTGGCAGGTCGCGCAGCTGCGCCTGCACGTCACTGCGGTTGTACAGGCGGCCGTCCAGGCACAGCACGTAGCGACCGCAGTCCGAGCTCAGCGGCTGTAATGGCGTATCGGTGGGCGCCCGGCAGTGGCCCAGTGCCAGGCCGGCCCCGGCGTCGGTCCAGTAGCCAATGCGGCCCCGGCCGCGCTGCTGCAGGGCGCGCAGCATCGGTGCCAGGCGCTGCAGCAGGTGTTCGTCCTCGGCAGGTGGCAGCCAGGCCCCGACCACGCCACTCATCGGGCACCTCTGCAGCGGCAGCGGCGGGACGGGTTCAGCAGGTAGAGGGCGGGCGACATGGGAACGGCACGCGGAGCGGAGGAGACTCCATGCTCTGCGCCCTGACGGCCCCGCGTCAGTCGCGTTGCTGTCAGCGATGGTCACCAGACGTATCACGAAGGTAACGTTTTGTAACAGCCTCAGGCTATGCTCAACGCCAAGCTGTTGCCAGGCCTGGAGTGCGGCCCCAGCGCCAGCAACCCCGGCTGAATGGCGCCCACCCGCTGGACCCGGGCGGCCCGCAGGCTGGGATAGCATCGCCGCGCTCGTGCCGTGGCGGTACGTTTGCGTCCACGGAGGCCTTGGAAATGCTGGATATCGTACTGGTCGAAGACGATGCCCGCCTGGGAACGATGGTCAGTGACTACCTGCAGCGGCATGGCTACCAGGTCGCCCATGAACGCAGCGGCGAGCGGGCAGTGGCCCGGATCCTGGCGGAAAAGCCGGCGCTGGTCCTGCTCGATGTCGGCCTGCCCGACCAGGATGGTTTCGAAGTGTGTCGGCAGATCCGGCCCCACTATGACGGCATCATCTGCGTGCTGACCGCCCGCACCGACAACATCGACCAGGTGCTGGGCCTGGAACTGGGGGCCGACGATTACATCGGCAAACCGATCGAACCGAGGGTGCTGCTGGCCCGGCTGCGTGCCCACCTGCGCCGCCACCGCCGGGTCGAGCCACGTGACGGCAGCCTGCGCTTCGGCGAGCTGAACATCGACCCTTCCACCCGCAACGTACACCTGCAGGGCGGCCTGCTGGAGCTCACCACGGCCGAGTTCGACCTGCTGTTCCTGCTGGCCAGCAACGCCGGCCAGATCCTGGACCGCGATGCGCTGCTGCGCGGCCTGCGCGGGATCGCCTTCGACGGCCTGGACCGCTCGATCGATGCCCGCATCTCGCGCCTGCGCCGCAAGCTGGGCGACAACCCGGAGCAGCCAGAACGGATCAAGACCGTTCGCGGCCGCGGCTACCTGTTCAGCCGCTCGGCATGGGGATGACGCGCACGCCGTCGGCGATGCGCGGCCACGCCTTCCACTTCCTGCGCTACGGCATCGGCTTCCTGCTCGCCCATCTGTTGCTGATCGTGCTGGGCCTGTGGGCCTGGGATGCCCTGCTGGAAGACCGCACCGAAGCCGGCCTGCAGGCCGAGATGCGCGGCACGCACGCGCTGCTGCAGCATCGCTTCGCCGAAACCCCGCGTGAACAGTGGCCGGCGCTGGCCCGCGAACTCGACGCTGATTTCGCCTATGCCCTACGCCTGGTTCCTTTGGCCGAGGCGGTGAAGGCGCTGCAGTCCAGCCAGCGACCGCCATTCAACAACGGCCGGGTGCAGATCGACCTGAAGCACATGCGCAGCCTGCAGCGCATCGGTGACAGCGACTACGCGCTGATGCTGGGGCCGCTGGACGAAGCGCTGCCTGACGAAAGCTGGCAGGACAGCGAAGTCTCCGGCGTGGCGATCCTGCTGCTGATCCTGATGGTGGCGGTGGCACTGCCGATGTACGTGATGGTCTACCGGCTGTGGCGCGACGTCTCGCAGCTGGCCCAGGCGGCGCGGCGGATGCGCGACGGCCAGCTGGACACGCGTGCGCCGCGCGCCGGCACCGCACTGGTGCGGCCGCTGGCCAATGCCTTCAACCACATGGCCGAGCAGCTGCAGCAACTGCTGGAAAGCCAGCGGGTGCTCGCGCAGGCGGTGGCGCACGAAGTCCGCACGCCGTTGGCACGGATGCGTTTCGGCCTGGCCGAGCTGGAAGACAGCGCACTCGACGACGTGCAGCGCGATGCGCTGGGCGGCCTGCGCACCGATGTGGATCGGCTGCAGCACCTGACCGACGCCGGCGTCGAGTACGCCGCACTGGGTCGCTGCCATCAGCTGACCCGCCAGCGCCTGCAGCTGGCGGCGCTGGTGCGCGGCGTGGTCGCCCAGTTCGCGCCGCTGCCGGTGCCGGTGCAGCAGGCGCTGTCGCCGGTGGGCCTGGTCAACGTCAACCGGCACATGCTGGAGCTGGCACTGCGCAACCTGCTCGGCAATGCATTGCGTTACGCGCGCCGGCAGATCCGTATTGCCAGCACCGCCAATGACGGCTGGCTGTGCCTGCAGGTGGAGGACGACGGCCCCGGCATCGCACCCGAACTGCGCGGCCAGGTACTGCAACCCTATGTGCGGCTGGACCCGGGCAGCCCCGGCTTCGGCCTCGGCCTGGCGCTGGTGCAGGTGGTGGCCGACAAGCATGGCGGCCACGTTGAAGTGACCGACTCCGAACTGGGAGGTGCGTGCATCCGCCTGAAACTGCCGCTGGAAAGCGGCGGTGCGGTGACGGGCGAACCGGCCTGCTAGGCCGCCGGTTCGGCGCGTGGCAGGGCAAACACGAACAACGCGCCGCTCGCGCTGTCACGCAGTTCGATCCTGCGCCCATGCAGCTGCACGATGCGCTGCACGATCAGCAGGCCCAGCCCGCCGTTCTCGCCGCGCCGTGCCCCCAGCGCGGCCGGTGCCTGGAACAGGTGGGTGCGCAGCGCTGGCGCCACCCCGGGGCCATCATCGGCCACGCTGACCTCCACGCTGTCATCGGTTGCGCGCACGCGCACCTCGATCTGCCCACCCTCGGGTGCATGCCGCAGCGCGTTGTCGAGCAGGTTGGTCAGCACCCGCTCGACCAGGCCCAGATCGGCACGCACCAGCGGCAGGCCGGGCGGGAACTCGGCGTGCAGGTGCTGGTTGCGCGCCTGCGCCGCCAGCTCGAATTTCTGCAGCACATCCTGCAGCAGTTCCGGTAATGCGAACACCTCCCACTCCAGACGTACTTCGCCGTGCTCCAGTCGCGCCAGCTCGAACAGCGCGCGCGCCAGCCGGCCGACCTTGGCACTCTGTGCCAGCGCGATGCCGAGGTAGCGGCGCCGCTCGTCCGGCGACAGCGTGGCGTCCTTCAACGCCAGTGTTTCCAGGTAGCCATGCAGCGACGACAACGGCGTACGCAGGTCATGCGAGATGTTGGCGACCAGCTCGCGGCGCTGCAGATCCTGCTGGCGCAGCTGCTGCCACTGCTCGCCCAACCGTTGCGCCATCTGCGCATGCGCATGTTCGAGGATCACCAGTTCATCGCGCTCACCCGGGCGCAGCGGCTCCGCCGGTGGCAGTGGCGTGGGTGCATCGATGTCGAAGGCCTGGATGCGCCGGGTCAGCCGCCGCAGCGGGCGTGTCACCCAGTAGAAGGCCACCAGCCCGGCCAGCAGGCCGAGGCCACCAACGAGTGCCACCGACCACAGCGTGGTGTTCCACTGGCTGCCGGCGGCGAGGTCGTCGGCCAGCATCTGCCGGTGCTCGCCCACCAGCACCACGTACACATAGCCGGCCTGGCGGCCCTGCACGATCAACGGTGCAGCACTGAACACCTTGCGGCCATCGGCGCTGCGCGGATCATCACCGAGGATCGGCAACGGTGCTCCCGCCAGCAGGCGGCGCAGCGGCGCCACGTCCACCCGGGTGCGCACCAGGTGCCCACTGGGCGCATCGTGGCCAAGGATGCGGCCCTGGTCGTCCAGCAGGTAGACCTCGACGCTGGGGTTGACCGCCATCAGCTGGCCGAACAGCGCGCGCACGGCGGCATCGCGCATGCCGCTGGTATCCATCAGCTCGCTGCGCTGGGCAATGTGCTCGGCCAGGCCCAGCGACAGCCGCTGTACCACCTCCTGCTCGTGGCGGGTGTTGGCCCGCATCTGCAGTGCAAGCAGCGCCATGCAGCACGCCAGCATCAGCGCAGCGGTAACCACCGCCAGCTTCTGCCACAGGTTCGGCTTGATCATGCCGCCGCCCCGGCCGGATCGACCAGCTTGTAGCCACGGCCCCACACCGTCAGCAACCGCCGCGGGTTGGCCGGGTCCGGCTCGATCTTGCTGCGCAGGCGATTGATATGGGTGTTGACCGTGTGTTCGTAGCCATCGTGCTGGTAACCCCAGACCTGGTTGAGCAGTTCCATGCGCGCGAACACCTGGTCCGGGTGACGGGCGAAGAACAGCAGCAGGTCGAATTCGCGCGGGGTCAGCTCCAGCGCGTTGCCATCCACCGAGGCGGTGCGCGCGACCGGATCCAGCTGCAGGCCGCCCAGTTCGATCGCGCCGGCATCGATGCGCGCGCTCTGCGCCATCGCCTCGGCGCGGCGCAGCAATGCGCGCACCCGCGCTACCAGTTCCGGCATCGAGAAGGGCTTTGCCAGATAATCGTCGGCGCCCAGTTCCAGGCCGACGATGCGCTGGGTTTCGCTGCCGCGCGCGCTGATGATGATGATCGGCACATAGCGCGCCATCGCGCGTGCACGCTGGCAGACCTGCAGGCCATCCACGCCGGGCAGCATCACGTCCAGCACCAATGCATCCCACGGACCTTCCTGCTCCAGCAGGCGCAGGCCGGCATCGCCGCTGGCGGCATGGGCCACGTCGTAGCCCTCATCGCCCAGGTGCATGCGCAGCAGGTCGGCGATGTGGGCATCGTCTTCAACGATCAGCACGCGTTTGGTCGACATCGGCAGCTCGGGGCCAGTGGGGAGGCTGGCAGCATTGTGGCGCGGGGCGGCCGCCGATACCTCACGAAAAATTGAATCCTGCGTGAGGATTCGTTGACCCGGGCGGGCGCAGCATGGCCCCGTCGCCCCTTCCCGGAGTCCGCCATGTCCCTGTCCCGCCGCCATCTGCTGGGCCTGGGTGGTGTTGCCACCGCTGCCGGCCTGCTCGGTCTGGGGGCCTGCAGCCGCGCCGCCCCGGCGGCCGCTGAAGCGCGCCCGCCGCGACAGTTCGAGGTCATGCACAGCGATGCCCAATGGCGCCAGCGGTTGACCCCGGCGCAGTACGCGGTACTGCGCCAGCAGGCCACCGAACGCCCCTGGAGCAGCCCGCTCAACAAGGAACACCGGCAAGGCACCTTCGCCTGCGCCGGCTGTGCACTGCCGCTGTTCTCCTCCTCCACCAAGTTCGAGAGCGGCACCGGCTGGCCCAGCTTCTGGGCACCGCTGCACAACGCCATCGGCGAAGACCGCGACGTGACCTTCGGGATGCTGCGGGTAGAGGTGCACTGCCGCCGCTGTGGTGGCCACCTTGGCCACGTGTTCAACGACGGCCCGCGCCCGACGGGGCTGCGCTACTGCATGAATGGTGCGGCGATGGTGTTCGTTCCCGGCGCCACGGACGGTACCGCCGACGGCTGGCGGGTGCCGGTCGGTTCTTCCCCTGCTTCCGGAGCCTGACGATGCTGCTGTTGCTGCTTGCCTACCTCGGCGGCGCGCTGACCCTGCTCAGCCCGTGCATCCTGCCGGTGCTGCCGTTCGTGTTCGCGCGTGCCGACCGCCCCTTCCTGCGCAGCACGCTGCCGTTGCTGCTGGGCATGGCGCTCACCTTCACCGTGGTCGCCAGCCTGGCTGCGGTGGGCAGCCAATGGGTGGCGCAGGCCAACCAGGTCGGACGCTGGGTCGCCCTGCTGCTGATGGCGCTGTTCGCGCTGGCACTGTTGTGGCCGCGACTGGCCGACCATCTGCTGGCGCCATTCCAGCGCGTCGGCGCACGGCTGAGCGCGCGTGCCGATGCGGCGGATGCCGCGGGGCACGGCGGCGCGTGGACCTCGCTGCTGATCGGCGTCGCCACCGGCCTGCTGTGGGCGCCCTGCGCGGGGCCGATCCTCGGCCTCGTGCTGACCGGTGCCGCCCTGCATGGCGCCAGTGCCGGTACCAGTGCGCTGCTGCTGGCGTATGCGCTGGGTGCGATCAGCGCGCTGGCGCTGGCGGTATGGGTAGGTGGCCGCGTGTTCCGCGCGCTGCAGGCGCGGCTTGGGCTGGGCGACGTACTGCGCAAGGTGCTGGGCGTAGCCGCGCTGCTGGCGGTGGTGGCGATTGGTCTGGGCTGGGATACCGGCCTGCTCACCCGTCTTTCGACGGTCAGCACCGCACGCATCGAGCAGGGCCTGCTGGATGCGGTACCCGGTGCGCAGCCGGCGGCACCGCCGATGATGATGATGGCCGGTGCCAACGCCGCAGCCGATGCACCGCTGCCGGTGGAAGGCACCCTGCCCGCGCTGGACGGCGCCACCGGCTGGCTCAACAGCCCACCGCTGACGGCCCAGCAGCTGCGCGGCAAGGTGGTACTGGTCGATTTCTGGACGTACTCCTGCATCAACTGCCTGCGCGCGATGCCGTTCGTGCACGAATGGGAACGCCGCTACCGTGACCACGGCCTGGTGGTGATCGGCATACACACGCCGGAGTTCGCCTTCGAGCGTAACCCACGCAACGTGATGAAGGCGGTGCAGCAGCTGAAGGTCGAGTACCCGGTGGCGCTCGACAACCAGTACACGATCTGGCGCGCGTTCAACAACCGCTACTGGCCGGCGCAGTACTTCGTCGATGCGCAGGGCAACATCCGCGGCCACCAGTTCGGCGAAGGCAACTACGCGCGCTCGGAACAGGTGATCCGTCGCCTGCTGGCCGAAGCCGGGCAGACGAACCTGCCGCCACCGGCCGATCCCGCTGCCGCCGACCTGAAGGGCGTGGCCGTGCAGGCCGACATGGGCAACCTGCGCTCGCCGGAAACCTACCTCGGCCACGCCCGTGCCGAGCAGTTCGCCTCACCCGGCGGACAGCGCAGCGACAGCGCGTTCGACTACACGCTGCCGACCACCCTGGCGTTGAACCAGTGGGGACTGTCCGGCCACTGGACCATTACCGACGAGGCCGCAGAGCTGCAGCGGGCCGGTGGCCGCATTGCCTTCCAGTTCCATGCGCGCGACCTGCACCTGGTGCTGGCACCGACCCGCGACGGCACGCCGGTGCGCTTTCGCGTCTGGCTGGACGGCAAGCCGCTGCCCGCCGCCGATGCCGGCAGTGATGTCGGCGCCGATGGCAGTGGCGTGGTCGACGAGCACCGCCTGTACCAGTTGGTGCGCCAGCGCGTCACGGTCGGCCCGCACCGCTTCGAGATCGAGTTCCTCGACGCGGGCGTGCAGGCCTATGCCTTCACCTTCGGTTGAACCGGGAGGACACGATGAAACTCTCCTTTGAACAGGGCATCGCCGCCGGTGTTGCAGGTCTGGTGGCCACGGCATTGATCGCCGGTGTGCTACTCGTTGACCACGGCGCCATCGCGGCACCGCTCGAAGCCAGCGCGCAGACCCAGGCACTACCGGCACCCACGGGCGATGCGGCGTTCCGCGATGACGCGACCCACGCCAGCGTGGTGTTCGCCGGCGGTTGCTTCTGGGGCGTGCAGGGCGTGTTCCAGCACGTCAAGGGCGTGAGCAATGCGGTGTCCGGCTACATCGGCGGCAGCGCCGCCGACGCGCGTTACGAGCGGGTCAGCAGCGGCCAGACCGGCCACGCCGAAGCAGTGAAGATCGACTACGACCCGCGCCAGGTCAGCTACGGGCAGTTGATGCAGGTGTTCTTCTCGGTGGCACACGACCCGACCCAGCTCAACCGCCAGGGGCCGGACCACGGCAGCCAGTATCGATCGGCAATCTTCACCGATGACGCCCGCCAGCAGGCTGCCAGCCGCGCCTACATCGCCCAGCTCGGCCAGGCCGGCAGCTACCGCGCGCCGATCGTCACCCAGCTGGTCAGCGGCCAGCGCTTCTACCCGGCCGAAAGCTACCACCAGAACTACATGACCAACTACCCGCAGGCGGCCTACATCCGCTACTACGACGCACCGAAGCTTGCGGCGCTGGGCAAGCAGTTCCCGGCGTTGTACCGGCGCGAGGCGACGCTGGTGCCGATGCGGTAGCCGGCATTCCCCCGTGGGCTGACCGACGCTCGACGGTGCTCTCTGTAGAGCCGAGCCCAAGCTCGGCTGCTGTTGGCGGAAGTGCAGCCGAGCATGGGCTCGGCTCTACACACAGAAAAAGACGCACGGCCATCCAGCCGTGCGTTTGGGAAGTATCGGCCGTGCCCCGATCAGGCCCGGCCGACAACGACATGCTAGGCTCGCCATCATCATGGGTACAGCACCAGATGGCGGGATATTCGATGGATACAGATGACCAGGCCTCGATGATTCCCCCCCGCTATCAACGGCTGTCGGATGAGTTGGCCGAAGCCATTCATGGTGGCCGCCTTCCGGTCGGCAGCCGCCTGCCTTCGCTGCGGCAGATGGCCCTGCAGCGCAGGCTCAGCCTGAACACGGTGATTGCCGCCTATCGCCAGCTGGAAGATGCCGGACTGGTGATTCCGCGGCCGAAGGCGGGCTTCGAAGTCGCGCCGCGGCTGTCGGTGCCGGAGCGTTCGCTGCGCGACACCCCATCCGCGCCCACCGCGCCGCTGCAGCAGGTGCTGATGGCCCGGGTACTGGAAGCACAGCGCCGCCCGGGTGTGGTCGATCTGGCCTTCGCCGGCCCACGTGGTCGCCAGTTCTATCCCGGCGCGCAGCTGGCCCGGCATACCGCGCAGGTGCTGCGCCACGGCCAGCAGACGGTGGAGACCTACGCGAGACCCAACGGCTCCCCCCGGCTGCTGGCACAGATCGTGCGCCGCAGTCCGCGCATGGGGCTGCACACCCACGCCGAGCGACTCCTGCTGACCCATGGTGCGATGGAAGCCCTGCAGCTGGCGTTGCGCGCGGTCACCCAGCCCGGTGACGCGGTGGGCATTGAGGCGCCGTCCTACTTCAACCTGTATCCGTTGCTGGCCAACCTCGGCCTGCAGGCCATCGAGTTGCCCACCCACCCGCAGCACGGACTGAACGTGGATGCACTGGATGCGCTGCTGGAGCACAGGCCGCTGGCCGCACTGGTGGTGATGCCGACCGTGCACAACCCGCTCGGCTGCACCATGCCGACCGCCGCCAAACAACGCCTGGCCGAGCTGGTCAACGCACGGCAGCTGCCGCTGATCGAGGATGCGGTGTACGCCGAGCTGCAGTTCTGCGAACCGCCGGCACCCTTGCTGAAAGCCTTCGATCGCGATGGCTGGGTGATGGTGGTCGGTGGCTTCTCAAAGACACTGGCGCCGGATTACCGCATCGGCTGGCTGGATGGCGGCCGCTTCGCAGAGCGCATCGCACTGCTGAAGTTCCAGTCCACCGGCGGCGAGCCGCAGCTGCTCGGCGATGCGGTGGCCGCGTATCTGGAAGCAGGCAGCTACGAGCACCATCTGCACCGCATGCGCCGCCTGTACCGCGAACAGGTCGGGCGGCTGCGCCAGCTGGTGGCCGAACACTTCCCGGCCGGCACCCGCGCCACCGAACCGCAGGGCGGCTTCCTGCTGTGGCTGGAACTGCCGGGCGTGGACACGCGCGAGCTGTTCGAGCGAGCGCTGCTGGAGGACATCGTGTTCATGCCGGGCCAGGTGTACTCGCGCGGCGCACGCTACCGCCACTGCCTGCGGCTGTCGTGCTGCCAGAGCCTGGATGCGCGCTTCATCGGTGCGGTGGAGCGGCTGGGTGCGATCGCACGGGAGCTGGCGGCTGCAGCACGGTAGTGCCGGCCGCTGGCCGGCAACTGCATGGACGTGATTCATCGAGGTTGCCGGCCAGCGGCCGGCACTACCCCAGGTCGTCGAACAGATGCGCGCTCAACGCTTCACCATCCGCCCCCGGCAGATGCGGCAGCCGTCCCCAGCACGGCATCGGCAGGCGCTGCTGCAGCGTGGCGATGTTCTCGTCCTGGCGCTGCATCGCAGGATCAATGTGGTTGCCGATCCAGCCCAGGCGGTCCACGCCGCTGGCCTGCAGTGATTGCGCAGTCAACCGCGCATGGTTGACGCAGCCAAGCCGCATGCCCACCACCAGCAGCACCGGCAGCTGCAGCGCACGCACCAGGTCGAGCTGGTCCAGCGTGGCCGAGACCGGCGCCAGCCAACCGCCCACGCCCTCCACCACGACGATATCGGCCTTCGCGCGCAGGCGTTCGAACGCGGCCACGATCGGCGCCAGTTCCACCTGCACGCCGTCCTCGGCCGCCGACAGCTCCGGTGCCAGCGGCTGCCGCAGCGCATACGGGTTCAGGTCGGCATAGTCCGGCACCGGCCAGCTGGCCGCCTGCAGTGCCAGCGCGTCCTCGTTGCGCAGGCCCTGCCCCAGGTCTTCGCTGCCACTGGCCACCGGCTTCATGCCGACCGCACGCAGGCCGCGCCGGCGCAGCGCATGCAGCAGCGCAGTGCTGGCCGCGGTCTTGCCGATTTCGGTGTCGGTGCCGGCAACGAACAGGGCGGGCGGCAGCGTGGCAGGCAACGGCATCGATGGGCTCCAACAGGGCAACAGAGCGTGCATTATCGCCGGCCCGTCGCGCTTGCTAGACTGCGGGCATGTTCGCCAATGCCTCGCTCACCGGCAGCAAGCCGGAACAATACGCCCAGCTGCTGGAACAGGCCCGTGGCCTGGTCTACGCCGAGTCCGACCGCATCGCCAACGCGGCCAACCTCTCCGCACTGGTCTACCACGCCCTGCCCGACCTGAACTGGGTGGGCTTCTACCTGTACGACGGCAAGGAACTGGTGGTCGGCCCGTTCCAGGGCCTGCCGGCCTGCGTGCGCATCCCGCTGGACAAGGGCGTGTGCGGTGCCGCCGCCAGCCAGCGAGTCACCCAGCGCGTGGAGGATGTCGACGCCTTCCCCGGCCACATCGCCTGTGATTCGGCCTCGCGTTCGGAGCTGGTGGTGCCGCTGCTGCGCGGCGATGAACTGATCGGCGTGTTCGACATCGACAGCCCGAAGGTGGGCCGCTTCGATGCCGACGACCAGGCCGGCCTGGAAGCCATCGCCCGCGTGTTCGTCGAGGCGCTGGGATGAACGCACCCAAGCTGCGCAACATCGGCCCCAAGAGCGCGGCCTGGCTGCGCCAGGTCGGCCTGCGCAGCCGCGACGACCTGGTCGCGATCGGAGCGGTCGGTGCCTTCGTCAAGGTCAAGCGTGCCGGCTTCAAGCCCAGCCTGAACCTGCTGTACTCGCTGGAAGGTGCGTTGCTGGACTGCCACTGGCAGGAACTGAGCGAGCCGCAGCGCGATGCGCTGGTACACGACTATGAAGCGCGCATCGCCGCGCATCCGCTGAAGGCGGCCGGCCCGGCGTCGGGCCCGGTGCATGAGCAGCGCTTCGATGCCGACGATGAGGCGGAAGACAGCGTTGCCGAGGATGCGGACGAGGATTGACGGCCTGGTAGTGCCGGCCGCTGGCCGGCAACTGCATGATCTTCGCAGCGTTCCCGAGGCTGCCGGCCAGCGGCCGGCACTACCGAGGGGTTACGGCTGCTGCAGCTCCAGCAATTCGCCCACCAGCCCGGCCTCACCGCGCTCCAGCCACACACGCAGGCGCGTGCCATGGTCGATGCGCAGCGCCCAGCACAGCGACATCGGCAGGCCGCAGACCTTCGACAGCACCATGCGCAGCGGGCCGCCATGGCTGACCACCAGCGTCGGCACCGGATCGTCATCATCGAGCAGGCGATCCAGCGCGCGCGCGATGCGCCGCTCGAAGTGGCCCCAGCTTTCGCCGTTCGGCGGCGGGAACGCATGCGGGTCAGCATGGAAGGCAGCCAGTGCATCCTCCGGCAGGTCGAACAGCGACTGCCCGTCCCAATCGCCGAAATCCAGTTCCTCCCATTCCTCGTCCGCTTCCACGTCCAGCCCGCGCGGCGTGGCCAGCGCCATTGCCGTGTGCAGCGCGCGCAGCCGCGGCGAACTGATCACCCGCTCCCAGGGCTGCGCGGCGTAGGCGTCGACCAGTTCCTGCGGCAGGCGGGCCAGCTGCGGTGGGTCGCTGCGGCCATCGAGGAACTCATCGCGACCGTTGCCGGCATGGCGGACCAGGTCGAGGATCATGCGTGCGTTCCGTACAGGCAACGCGGGGACAGCGGAAAACGGGCGGACATCGGCAACGGCACCACGGGATCGAGGGACCATTCTAAGGGCACAGCAAAGGCAGTCGAGCAGGCGCGACGCAACGGGACTGCCTGCGATGCCGTAGACTGCGCGCACTTCCAGGTGACCTGCGGCCGTGGCCGGCAGGTTGAAACGGGAAGCCGGTGACGCGTGATTCCACGCCAGGCCGGCGCTGCCCCCGCAACGGTAAGCACGTCAGTTCCAGGCAACACCGCCACTGTGCCGCAGGCATGGGAAGGCGCCTGGACGGCGGCCTCGCGCCGCCCGGCGGCAAGCCCGGAGACCGGCCCGGAAGCCTCAGGTCGCGATGCGGTGGGCATGGCGCTGGATGACCGTGGCGTGCGCTGCGGCATCGGCGCGTGCCTGCCTTCGCGGCTCCTCCCCTTCGCCACGCGGGCGTGCGTGGCACCTGGAGTCCCCCATGAAGCTGCAGTCCCGAATGTTGTCCCTGGCCGTGCTGGCCGCCCTGCCCGCGCTGGCCCAGGCCGCCAATGACACCACCGCGCTCGACCAGATCCTGGTCACTGCGACCCGCACCCCGATCGCCCTGCAGGACAGCATCGCGCCGGCCCAGGTGATCGACCGCGCGCAGATCGAATCCAGCCAGGCCACCTCGCTGCAGGAACTGCTGCGCGGCCGCGCCGGCATCAACCTGGCCAATGCCGGCGGCTTGGGCAAGCAGAGCTCGCTGTTCCTGCGCGGCACCAACTCCGGCCACACCGTGGTGCTGGTCGATGGCGTGCGCATCAACAGCGCCGACCTCGGCCTGGCGATGTACCAGGACCTGCCGCTGGCACAGATCGAGCGCGTGGAGATCGTGCGTGGCCCGCAGTCCAGCCTGTACGGCGCGGACGCCATCGGTGGCGTGATCCAGATCTTCACCCGCCGCAGCCAGGGTGACTTCGCCCCGCATTTCCAGCTCGGTGGCGGCAGCAATGGACTGCGCGAGGCCAGTGGCGGCATTGGCGGCGGCACCGAACGCGGCTGGTTCGGCGCTGACATCGCCTACCAGCATTCCGATGGCATCGATGCCTGCCGCGGCTCCTCCTCGGTGTTCACCGCGGGCTGCTTTGCCGACGAGCATGACCGCGACGGCTACCGCAACCTGTCCAAGAGCCTGCGCGGTGGCTACACCTTCAACGACCAATGGAACGTGGAAGGCAGTGCATTGCGTGCCGACGGAAAGAACCATTACGACGGCTACTACAACTATTCGGAAACCCGCCAGCAGGTGCTGTCCGGCAAGCTGCGCTACACCCCGTCCGAACGCCTGGCGTTCACCGCCAATGTCGGCCGCAGTGACAACGAGTCGGACAACTTCGGCGACTTCGATGCCCGTGGCAGCGCCCAGACCCATCGTGACAGCGCCTCGCTGCAGGGCGACTTCGGCATGGCCGAAGGCCAGCTGCTGAGCACCGGCGTGGACTGGAGCGAAGACAACCTGGATGGCAGCAGCGCCGGGTACCTCGTCGACAGCCGCCGCAACACCGGCGTGTTCGTGCAGTACCAAGGCCGCTTCGGCCGCCACCAGCTGCAGGTCAGCGCACGCAACGACGACAACCAGCAGTTCGGCAACCACGCCACCGGCAGCGCCGGCTGGGCGATGGAACTGGGCCACGGCCTGCGCCTCAACGCCAGCTATGGCACCGCGTTCAAGGCGCCGACCTTCAGCGATCTGTACGACCCGTGGAGCGGCGTGCCGACGTTGAACCCGGAGAAGTCCAAGAGCGCCAACCTGGGCGTTTCGCAGCAGGGACAGGGCTGGCACTGGGGCCTGGACGTATATGAAACCCGCATCGATGATCTGATTACCTACGATGCGGCGACCTTCAGGATGCAGCAAGTGGAGAAGGCCCGCATCCGCGGCGCCGAACTGACCGGTGGCGTGCTGCTGGCCGGCTTCGACATCAACGCACAGCTCAGCTACACCGACCCGCGCAACCGTACCCATGGCAGCACCCAGTTCGACAACTGGCTGCCGCGCCGCGCGCAGCAGACCGCACGCCTGGACATCGACCGCCGCTTCGGCGACTTCCGCGCCGGTCTGACGGTTCAGGGTTCAGGCAAGCGTTATGACAATGCGGCCAACACGATAAAGGTCGGCGGTTACAGTACGCTGGACCTGCGCGCCGAGTACGCGCTGACGCCGTCGTGGACGCTGCTGGCGCGTGCCGCCAATGTGTTCAATCGCCGCTACGAGACCGTGGCGTGGTTCAACCAGCCCGGCCGCGAGTACCAGCTGAGCGTGCGTTACCAGCCGAAATGAAGGCGCGCGCCGGGCATCGCCCGGCGCCTCCTGATGCCATCGACGCATGGCGTCGATCTACTGTAGAGCCGAGCCCATGCTCGGCTCACGCAATGAAGCAACCGAGCGTGGGCTCGGCTCTACACCCGAACGCCCGCGGCCAACCCCGGCAACTCACGCAGGTCGTCGATCACCGCCACCGCCTGTGCGGTGGCCAGGTCCAGGCCACGCGGATAACCGTAACGCACCAGTGCGATCGGCATGCCCGCATCTTCGGCGGCGCGGTAGTCGGTCAACGAATCTCCCACCATCAGGCACGCCTCCACCGGCAGCGCGAAATGCGCGGCGATGTGCCGCAGCGGTTCGCCACTGGGCTTGCGCTGCGGCAGCGAATCACCGCCCAGTATCAGCGCGAACGCATCACCAATGCCCAGGTGCTGCAGCAGCGGCGGCACCAGTGCTTCGGGCTTGTTGGTGCAGATCGCCAGTGGCACGTCGCGCGCGCGCAGCTGCGCCAGTGCGTCGGCCACGCCATCGAACAGGCGCGGGCTGCGCAGCAGGCATTCACGGTAGTGCACCATGAACACCGGCATCACTTCGGCCAGGTCGACCTCGCGGCCTGCCGCATGCACGGCCTGTTCGACCAGGCGGCGCACACCGTCGCCGATCCAGCCGAGCACGGTGGCTTCCGGCACGCGTGCCATGCCGATGTCCTCCAGCGTGCGGTTCAGCGCTTCGGCGATATCAGCTGCGCTGTCGACCAGCGTGCCATCAAGGTCGAACACGACCAGTGGATAGGGATACGACAAGGAACGGCACCTGCACGACGTGGGCCCCCCATTGTACGCCGCTGGTTTCCGCGCCGATCCGCCTCAACCGATCCGGCGCGCTCGGGTGGCCAGGAAGGTGGGAAGATAACGGTCGATCAGGAAGCGCGGCCGCGGCTGCCAGTCTTCCATGAAGCGATCGATGACGAAGCCGGCATCCAGCTGGCCACCAATCAGCTCGGTCAGGCTGTGGCCAAAGGTCAATGCGTCGCCACGGGCCAGCTTCGCCTCGCGTTCGGCTTGCGGCAGGTCTTCCAGGTCCGAATAGGGAATGGCGTACTGCGGACGGATCAGGCCCTGTGCATCCAGCTGCGGATCGCGCGCACCCACGAACAGCACCGGATTGTAGAAACTGGCCATCAGCATGCCATCGCGCGCCAGCACGCGGCGGCATTCAGTCCATACCGGGCGCACGTCAGGGACGTAGAGGTTCGAGATCGGGTGGAACACCACATCGAAACTGTCATTGGCAAACACGTGCAGGTCGCGCATGTCACCCTGCACGGTGCGCAGCTGCAGGCCATCGCGCGCGGCGACCGCGCGGTCCTGTTCAAGCTGCCCGTCGGAGAGGTCGAACACGGTGACATCGGCGCCAGCGGCAGCAAGCACCGGTGCCTGTTGGCCACCACCCGAGGCCAGGCACAGGATGCGACGGCCGCGCACGTCGCCCATCCAGTCCAGCGGCAACGCGCGCGGCGTCAGGTGCACCTGCCAGCGGCCTGCGCGCGCGGCAGCAATCGTTGAGCTTTCCACCGGGCGCGACCATTCGCGCGCTTCACTGGCCTGGCGGTCCCAGGCAGCACGGTTGTGGTCGATCAAGGCCTGTCCATGGTTCATGTGTCCTCCGTGCCCGGCGGGCGCCAATCCAGATCCTGGAAGGCCGGGCTGGCGAAACACTCGGCCAGGTAGTCCAGGAATCGCCGCATGATAGCGGGCTGCTGTCGCCGTGACGCGTACACGGCATGAATGCCGAGCTCGTCCAGACTGAATTCGGGCAGCAGTTCGACCAGTTCGCCACTGCGCAGCATCGGCGCCACCTGGTAGGTCGGCAGCATGGCGATACCGGCACCGGCCCGCACCGCCTCCAGCAGCAGCGATGCCTCGTTGGCACTGATGTTGCCGCCCACAGCCACCGACAGCGAACGGCCATCGCGGTGCAGGTGCCACAGGCTCTTGCCGACGTAGTGGTGGGTCAGGCAGTTGTGCGCGGCCAGGTGTTCGGGAGCGGTTGGCGTACCGCGCGCCTCCAGGTAGGACGGCGTCGCGCACAGCACCGAGCGGCAGGTCGCCAGCCGCCGTGCGATCAGGCTGGGATCGATCTGGCGCGCGATGCGCACGGCCAGGTCCACCCGTTCTTCCACCAGGTTCACGGTGCGGTCGACCAGCAGCAGTTCGATGCGCGCGGCAGGATGGCGCGCGACGAAACCGGCCACCGCTCGTGCCAGGTGGCTCTGCCCGAACGAAACGCTGGCGGTCACCCGCAGCGTGCCGTGCGGTTCGGGATCATCGCTGGCCAGCTCGCCCTGCAGTTCCTCACTTATCGCCAGCATCTGCCGGAAGCGCGTCAGCGCCGCGTCGCCGGGGCCGGTCAGGCTGACCCGCCGTGTGGTCCGGTGCAGCAGGCGTGCGCCCAGCCAGCCCTCGACCTCGGCCAGGTAGCGGCTGACCATCGCCCGCGACATGTCCAGCACTTCTGCGGCGGCGGTGAGGCTGCCGCGCTCGGCCACCTCGACAAACACGGTCATGGCGGTCAATCGGTCCATATGCTCGATCCATGCAACAAACAAGCGCGTTATACGCTGTTTTTAGAGCGACTGCAGCGGCCTACAGTGGCCGCGTCCCCCCCACACCGCCCCACGGAGTCCTGCCATGAAGATCGCCCTCGTCGGTTCCACCGGCAACATCGGCCGCCAGATCGCCCGCCACGCGCTGGCGAACGGCCACGAACTCACTGTCATCGTGCGCAGCGCGCAGGATCTTCCGGCCGAACTGGCCGGCGCCCATCCGGTGGTCGCCTCGCTGGACGACCAGGACGCGCTGGTCGCCGCCATCGCCGGCCACGACGTGCTGGCCAGCGCCTACGGCCCACGCCCGGGCGATGACATCGGCCGCGTCGGCGAAGTGGCCGCACAGCTGGCCGCGGCCGCGCGCAAGGCCGGTGTACCGCGCCTGGTGGTGGTCGGCGGTGCCGGCAGCCTGGAAGTCGCACCCGGCGTGCAGCTGGTCGATACCCCCACCTTCCCGGAGGCCTACAAGCCATACGCGCTGGCCCATCGAGAAGCCTTCAATCGACTGCAGGCGGTGGACGACCTGGACTGGACCTTCTTCTCGCCGGCCGCCGAAATCGGCCCGGGCGAAGAGCGTGGCCATTACCGCGTGCAGCCCAGGGCCTTCCTGGCCGACGCCAGCGGCCACAGCCGCATCAGTTATGCCGACTACGGCGCCGCGTTCGTCGCCGAGCTGGAAGCGCACGCGTACCCGAAGCAGATCATCACCGCCGCGTACTGATCCACGCACGTCCCATGTAGAGCCAAGCCCGCGCTCGGCTCTACGCGAACATGCAGCCGGGCATTGGCCCGGCTCTAGACAAGGAATTCCCATGCGTACCGCTGCCCTGCTGCTTCCCCTCGCCCTGGCCGCCACTTTCACCAGTGCGCCGCTGCTGGCCGCACCGGCCACCGCGGCGCCGACCACCCCGACGAAATCCCAACTGCACCTGCAGACCTTCCATCCCGGCCCGCAGGCGATGTTCTCGGTGTCCTCGGCGCTGATCGAAGGCCGCCACGACGCGATCCTGGTCAATGCGCAATTCGGTGCCAGCGACGCGCGCAAACTGGTCGAGCTGATCCGCGCCAGCGGCAAGCAGTTGACCACGATCTATATCAGCCACGGCGATCCGGACTACTACTTCGGCCTGGCCACGCTGCAGGATGCGTTCCCGCAGGCGCGCATCGTCGCTACCGCGCAGACCGTTGCCCACATCCAGCAGACACAGGCCGGCAAGCTGGCCTACTGGGGCCCGAAGATGGCTGCCGACGTGCCCGCGCGCATCGTGCTGCCGCAGGTGCTGGAGGGCGATGCCCTGCAACTGGAAGGCCAGCGCCTGCCGCTGATCGGCCTGGACGGACCGACCCCGGACCGCACCGTGCTGTGGGTGCCGTCGCTGCGCGCGATCGTCGGTGGCATTCCGGTGGTGGCGGGCGAGCACGTGTGGATGGCCGACACGCAGACGCCGGAGTCACATGCCGACTGGCTGCAGACCCTGCAGCAGCTGCAGGCGCTGAAGCCGAAGGTGGTGGTGCCGGGGCATTACGCGCCAGGTGCGGCGCTGGATGCCAGTGCACTGCGCTTCACTGCGGACTACATCCGCACGTTCGATATCGAAGCGGCAAAGGCGAAGGACAGTGCGGCGCTGGTGCAGGCAATGCAGTTGCGCTACCCGAAGCTGGATGGCGTCGCATCGCTGGAGCTGAGCGCGAAGGTGGCCAAGGGCGAGATGCAGTGGCCATGAGGTAGGGAGTCTTCTTTTGCAGGGCTGCGCCCTGCACCTGCGGTAGTGCCGGCCGCTGGCCGGCACCCTCAACATCCAAAGCTGGCCTGAACGTCAACAGCTGTACGATGGATTGCGTAGTTGAGTAAACCGATGGAACGGAGAATTCGCGATGAAGATCAAGAGTGTGTTGGCCAAACTGCTGCTGTCCACCACCGCGCTGGTCGCGCCCCCCGCGTTCTCCCAACAGGTGACGCCCTCCACCGACCCCGTTGTTCAAGCCTTTGCCCAGCATGAGGGGTTGTCCACCCAAGAAGCCGACAGGCGGCTCAGACTTCGAATTGAGGCAGGGGAAGAGCTTGCGCGCATTCTGGAAGGAATGCCTGATCGCTTCGCAGGCAAGAGCTTCAGTGAGAACCCGATGATCGTAACGGTCCGTTTGACCGGGACCGAGCCAGTGCCATCGCGAACTGTGAGCACTGTCCATGGCACCATCACCTACCGCTTCACGGTCGGGGCAACCCACTCTCTGACGCAACTGAAGCAGATAGTGAAGTCAGGAAAGGTGGCAGAACTTTTCCCGGAGCATCAGGGAATCATGATCGACGGACAGCGCGGTGTGATTGTTGTGGAGCTGCCCGGCACAGATTTCGAAAGAACCCATGCCGATGAGGAGCAGGAAGCGCGACGCATTCTCTCCGCCCCCATTGAACTGAAGAAGTCCTAGGGGCGCTCCAAGCTGCTGTCAGCGCCTCAGGTTCGTGCGGGTGGGAGAGCTGTTTGGCGAACGCTTAATTGCCTGCGGAATGGCTCGATCCGTGCTCGAACAATTCCCCCTGCACCACCGGTTCCTTTTCGCGGAAGCCACCCAGGCCGACGCCGACCAGGCGGTAGCGCGTCTCCGCCGGCAGATCCACCCTCGCGCGCAGGGCCAGCGCGATGTCACGCAGTTCTTCCATCGATTCCGGCGGACGCTCCGGGGTGAAACTGCGGGTGAGGATGCGGAACTGCGCGGTCTTCAGCTTCAGCACCACGGTGTGGCCGACGCGTTCGGTCTTGCGCGTGGCCTTCCAGGTCTTCTCCGCCAGCTGCACGATCGCTTCGCGCAGGTCTTCCAGCGGCAGGTCTTCGGCGAAGGTGTCCTCCGAGGAAATCGACCGCACCTGCTGGTCCGGTTCCACCGGCCGCTCGTCGATGCCGCGTGCGCGGTTGTACAGGCTGCGGCCGAAACTGCCGAACGCCTCTTCCAGATCGGTCAATGCCCATTGCCGCAGATCGCCGCAGGTGACGATGCCGCGCGCGGCCAGCTTGCCCTCCATCACCTTGCCCACGCCAGGCACCCGGTTCACTGGCAACGGCTGCAGGAACGCGTCCACTCGCTGCGGGGGGATCACGAACTGGCCATCAGGTTTGCGCCAGTCCGAGGCGATCTTGGCCAGGAACTTGTTTGGCGCGATGCCAGCTGAAGCAGTCAGGTTCGTTTCCTCGCGGATCTGCGCGCGGATGGTGCGGGCGATGTCGGTGGCCAGTTCGATGCCGCTCTTCGGCTCGGTCACATCGAGGTAGGCCTCGTCCAGCGACAAAGGCTCGACCAGGTCGGTATGCCGCAGGAAGATCGCGCGCACCTGCTGTGACACCGCCTTGTAACGTGCGAAGTCCGGCGGTACGAAAATCGCATCCGGGCACAGGCGCTCGGCGCGCACTGCGGGCATTGCAGAACGCACGCCGAACACGCGTGCCTCGTACGAGGCCGCACACACCACCGAACGCGCGCCGCGCCATGCCACAACCACCGGCTTGCCGCGCAGTGACGGATCGTCGCGCTGCTCCACCGACGCGTAGAACGCGTCCATGTCAACGTGGATGATCTTGCGCAGTCGGGTCATGTCAGGCGGAAAAGGCGGGGGCGGGCCAGGCAGGCCACACGCCGAAGTATGGTCGTTGCACATCAACAGGATGCGCGTATTCCCTTGAAAACTCTACGGTTGCGTACGGTTGAAATGTTTGATCGGCGCAGTTTCCACGGGCATCCTCGAACGCTTGTTTCCCTGTTTCCCCGCTTCCAGGATTGTGCTTCATGACCCGTCTCCACGCGTTCAACCGCGATCAGCTGCTGGCCAGCGCACGCGGTGAACTGTTCGGCACCGCTGCCGGCCGTCTGCCCAACGACCCGATGCTGATGTTCGACCGCATCACTGAGATCCGCGAGGACGGCGGTCCGCATGGCAAAGGCATGGTACGCGCCGAACTGGATATCCGCCCGGACCTGTGGTTCTTCGGCTGCCACTTCATCGGCGACCCGGTGATGCCAGGCTGCCTGGGCCTGGATGCCATGTGGCAGCTGACCGGCTTCTTCCTGACCTGGCTGGGCGCCCCCGGCAAGGGCCGCGCGCTGGGCTGTGGCGAGGTGAAGTTCACCGGCCAGGTACTGCCGGACGCCAAGCTCGTACGCTACGAGATCGACATCAGCCGGGTCATCAACCGCAAGCTGGTGATGGCCCAGTCCGATGCCCGCATGTACGTGGATGATCGCGAAATCTACAGCGCCCGCGACCTGCGCGTCGGCCTGTTCACCGAAACCGGGAGCTTCTGATGCGTCGCGTCGTCATCACCGGCATGGGCATCACCTCCTGCCTCGGCAATGATCTGGATACCGTTTCGGCCGCGCTGCGCGAAGGGCGCTCGGGCATCACCGCCCTGGCCGACCACGCCGAAGCGGGCCTGCGCAGCCAGGTCGGCGGTCGTGTCGACCTCGATCTGGAGGCGCTGATCGACCGCAAGCAGAAGCGCTTCATGAGCGACGCGGCGGCCTTCGCCTACCTGGCCATGCGCGATGCCATCGCCGATGCCGGGCTCAGCGCCGAGCAGGTCAGCAGCCTGCGCACCGGCCTGATCGCCGGTTCCGGTGGCGGCTCCAGCGAATGGCAGATCGGCGCGGTCGACCTGCTGCGCGAACGTGGTGTGCGCAAGGTCGGCCCGTACATGGTGCCGCGCACGATGTGCTCGACGGTCTCGGCCTGCCTGGCCACCGCCTACCAGATCAAGGGCGTCAGCTATTCGTTGTCGGCCGCCTGCGCGACCTCGGCGCACTGCATCGGCGCCGCCGCGGACATGATCCGCCATGGCGCGCAGGACATCATGTTCGCCGGTGGCGGCGAAGACCTGCACTGGTCGATGAGCGTGATGTTCGATGCGATGGGCGCGCTGTCGACCAGCTTCAACGAGACCCCGGCCAGCGCCTCGCGCCCGTACGACAAGGACCGCGACGGCTTCGTCATCGCCGGCGGTGGTGGCATGCTGGTGCTGGAGGACTACGACCACGCCGTTGCGCGCGGCGCGCGCATCCATGCCGAACTGATCGGCTATGGCGTGACCTCCGACGGCGCCGACATGGTCGCCCCGTCCGGTGAAGGCGCGGTGCGCTGCATGAAGATGGCACTGCAGGGCGTCGATCGCCCGCTGGATTACCTCAACACCCACGGCACCTCCACGCCGCTGGGCGACGTCACCGAGCTCAACGCCATCCGCGAAGTGTTCGGCGATGCGGTGCCGCCGCTGTCCTCGACCAAGGCGCTGTCCGGCCATTCGCTGGGTGCGGCCAGCGTGCACGAGGCGATCTACTGCCTGCTGATGATGCGCGATGGCTTCGTTGCCGGTTCGGCCAACATCGGCGAACTGGACCCGAAGGTCAAGAGCTTCCCGATCCTGCGCGAAAGCCGCGCGCAGACGCTGGACACGGTGATGTCCAACAGCTTCGGCTTCGGTGGCACCAACGCCGCGCTGGTGTTCGGGCGGGTGTGATTGGGCAGGCGTGCCGACCAGCGGTCGGCACCCACCGTCAGGGGCGGTCGGCACCCACCTTACTTCGGCAGCAGCGGCAGCAACAGCGCGTGCGCGTCCACCAGCGAACCGACAATGCGATGGCCAAGCGCGCGCAGCTCTTCGTCAGGATGCACCAGGTCCGGTACCTGGATCACGGTCATGCCAGCGGCCAATGCCGCGCGCGTGCCAGCGGGTGAGTCTTCCAGCGCCAGGCAGCGCCCAGGCACCTGGCCCAGTCGCTGCGCGGCCAGCAGGTAGATGTCCGGCGCCGGTTTCGGCCGCGCCACGTCGCCACTGGTGATCACCGCGTCGAAATACGGCAGCAGTCCGGCCGCCGCCAGCTTGCGGTTGGCACGCGGCTGCCGCGTGGTGGTGGCCACCGCGCGCGGTACCGCGTGCGCCTTCAGCAGCTCCAGCAGTTCCAGGATGCCCGGACGCAACGGCAGGCCGGTCTGTGTGCGTCCTTCGTACAGTTCGTGGCAGCGTGCAGCGACCGCCTCGATCACGCTGTCCTCGATACCCTGCGCACGCAGCAGCGCGTGCGAATCCCGGTCGCCGAGACCGACCATGCGCAGGAACACTGCCTCGTCCAGGCCCAGTGCGAATTCGTCGGCGGCCTCGCTCCAGCAGGCCAGCGAGACCCGCTCGCTGTCGATCATCAGGCCGTCCATGTCGAAGATGACGGCGTCGGGGAGGAACGGCAGCGCAGCAATGGTGGTCATGGAGCGAACAGCGTATCCAGGTCGGTGGAAGTGAGCTGCCGCCATTGCCCTTCGTCCAGCCCCTGCAGGTCCAGCCCGCCAACACGACTGCGGTGCAGGGCCTGCACGTGGTTGCCGGTGGCGGCGAACATGCGGCGTACCTGATGGTAGCGGCCTTCGTGCAGCACCAGGCGCGCGCGACGCGCATCCAGCACTTCCAGTTCAGCCGGCAGCAGGGGCGTCTTCTCGGACTCCAGCATCAGCGTGCCGCTGGCGAACAGCGCCACCTCGTCGCCGCGCAGGTCCTCGCTCAACTCGACTTCGTAGACCTTCGGCAGCTTCGACTTCGGCGAGATAATCCGGTGCAGCAGGCCGCCATCGTCGGTCAGCAGCAGCAGGCCACTGGTCTCGCGGTCGAGGCGGCCCACCGTGGACAGCACCGGATCACGGTCGCGGAAGCGCGGCGGCAGCAGGTCATAGATCAGGCGGCCGGTATCCTTGGTCGAACAGGTGTAGCCAGCCGGCTTGTGCAGTGCGATCGACAGGCCCACCGGCGGGTCCAGCGGCTCGCCATCAACCCGGATCACCTCGTGCGGCACCTGGTCGTCGGCGTACAGTACCTCGCCGTCGGCGTCGGTGATGCGGCCTTCGCGAAACATCCACTGCACCTGCTTGCGGCTGCCATAGCCCAGATTGGCGATGTGCTTGACCAGTTTCACTTGCCCTTCCCCTTCACCGCTTCAACCAGCTTGAAGCCGTCGCGCTCGGCGACCACGCGCACCACGCCGAAGCTGTCGTTGAGGGTGTGCTCGTAAGGCAGGTGGCGGTTGGCCACCACGTACAGGCGCCCGCCCGGGCGCAATGCCTGCGCAGCCACGGCGATGAAGCGCTGGCCGATGTCCGGGCGGTCAGCGCGCGACGGCGTGTGGAACGGCGGGTTGCTGATGATGACGTCGTAGCCCGGCTCGATGCCGGCGGTGACGTCCTGCCACAGGAAGCGCAGCGGCAGCGGGCGCGGCGGCGGCGCCAGGTTCAGCTCGGCCAGCGCCAGTGCGCGCTGCTCGGCTTCGTACAGGTCCAGCGCGGTGATCTTCGGGCAACGCTCCAGCAGTTCGCGTGACAGGTAACCGTAGCCAGCGCCCAGGTCGGCGGCACGCCCGGCCAGGTCGGCCGGCAGGTGCTCGGCCAGCAGCGCCGACGCCGGATCGATGCGATCCCAGGCGAACACGCCCGGGCGGCTGAGGAAACGGCCACCGACGATCGGGCGCACCGCGTCCAGTGCCGACCAGCGCTTGGCCAGGTCGGCATCGTGCTGGCCCTGCATCGGGGCGGTCCAGTACACGCGGCAGTGGTTCTTGGTCAGGCTGCCGCCGAGGCCGGCCAACTGCTTGAGGTCGCCCTCGCCGGAGCGCGCGCCTTCGTTGTTGGACTGGCAGGCAACGATGCGGCCGCCGTCGGCGACCAGCGCCAGCGCACGGGCGAACAGCGCACGGGCTTCTTCACGCTGGCGCGGCGGCAGCACCAGCACCAACGGGTAGCGGCCCTTGCCGGCCGCGTCATCCAGCTGCCCGCTGACGGTCCAGCCGGCAGCCTGCTGCAGCGGTTGCGCGAACGGGGCGAAGCTCTGTTCGCAGTGCACCTCGCGATCGCCGGCCACTTCGCGCAATGGCCAGCCATCGCGGGCACGCAGGAAGGCCACCGGACCTTCCGGCCAGCGCAGGGCACCTTGTGAAAACGGCAGGAACAGGGTCTGCAGGGGGGCGTCGTCGCTGGAGGCCATCGGCGCGGGTACTTCAAGCGTGAGGGCCGTCCATTGTACCGGCTTGACCGGGCCGGCCCCGGCAGCCGCTTTGCGAAACCCGAACGGGGCTTTGATCCGCCAGAAACATTGAAACGTTCAGGGTAGAGGCTCCCCCGGAAACCCAGGAGAACCTGCATGCGAGCCTTGTTCGTCGGTGGCGTGGTCGACAACAGTGAAATGGACCTGGAAGGCAGCCATCCGCCCGTGCACTACCCCGAGGACACCGGCGGCGGCCACTCGCGCTACCGGCTGCACCAGGTCGGCCATGGCGCCGACGGCAGCGTGGCCTATGCGGTGTACGGCGCGCCGGACCTGGCTGATGACGAGGTGGCGAGGGTTGCAGAGGAGCGGGCGTACGCACGCCGGTTCGAGGCGACGCCGACCCTGTTCGAGCACTGACACATCTGTAGCGCCCGAGCCCACGCTCGGGTGGCGGCAGAGCCGAGCGTGGGCTCGGCTCTACCTCGGATCAAGGCGCCTTGGGTGGCAGGCGGTTGATACTGGCGATTTCATCCAGCCACACATGGTGCTGCTGCACCGGCGTGTCGTAGTCATCCAGGCGCAACTGGCCGTTGCTGCCTTCATCACCCGCGGCGTTGCGGTATTGCTGCACAGTTGGCCTCACCGCCACCGTGCCGAGCAGGCGGCGGCCATCGTGCAGAATCAGTTCCACCTGCGTTTCGCCATCCAGCTGCGGCAGCAGGGCTTCCAGGCGCGCGATCTGCGCCGGATCGGTGTGGATACGTGGAGCTATACGGGACATCGGCGACCTCCTGACTGCAGGGTCGCCGATCGGCCGTGAATGCTCAGTGCAGCGCACTGTCCGCGCGTGGCACCTGCACCTTGCGCACGGCAGCCACCAGCTGCGCTACCGAGTACGGCTTGGCCACATGCTCTTGGAAGCCCGACGCCAGCGCGCGGCGGCGGTCGTCGGCACGCGCCAGTGCAGTCACCGCCACCGCAGGCAAGGTCGCCGCGTCCACGCCCATGTCCTCGCGCAAGGTGCGCACCAGCCCATAGCCATCCATGCCCGGCATGCCGATGTCGGTCAGCAGCACGTGGTACTGCAGGTGGCCGGTGTCGGCCAGCAGTGCCAGCGCTTCGCCGGCCGAGCTGGCCGCCGATACGCTGGCGCCCTGCTCTTCCAGCATGCGGCGCAGATATTCCAGCACTTCCGGCTGATCCTCCACCGCCAGCACGTGCATGCCGCGCAGAGGATAGGGTTCGACGACCACCGGCTCCAGGATCGGCCCACTGATCACTTCGCGCAGCGGTCGGCGCTCTGCATCCGGCAGGTGCTGGGGCAGGCGCACGGTGAAGGTGGCGCCGTGGCCATGCCCTTCGCTGGCGGCAGTGACCGTGCCGCCATGCAGTTCAACCAGCTGCTGCACGATCGCCAGGCCCAGGCCGAGACCGCCATGACGGCGCGTGGTGGTGCCATCAGCCTGCCGGAAGCGGCTGAACAGATGGTTGAGGAATTCGGGCGCGATGCCGTCGCCGGTGTCGCGCACGGTGATCACCCAGTGATTGCCATCGGCCTGCAGCTGCAGGTCGACGCGGCCTTCGGCCGGGGTGAACTTGATCGCATTGGACAGCAGGTTCCACAACACCTGCTGCAGGCGGGTGGCATCGCCCAGCACCAGGCACGGCTGTTCCGGCAGCAGCAGGCTCACATCCAGCGCCTTGCCTTCGGCGACCAGCTCCTGCGCGCCGATGGCTTCGCTCAGCAGGTCGCGCAGGTCCAGTATCTCCACCTCCAGCTGCACCTTGCCCAGCAGCATGCTGCTCAGGTCGAGCATGTCCGAGATCAGCCGCTTCTGCGCACCGGCGCTGTTGGCGATCACGTTCAGGCCCTTGTACAGCGGACTGGTGTTGTCCACGCGCTGCAGCAGCAGTTCGCTCCAGCCCAGGATGGTGGTCAGCGGCGTACGCAGTTCATGCGACAGCGTGGCCAGGAACTCGTCCTTCAGCCGCGCCATGTTCTCCGCAGCGCTGCGCGCGGCACGCTCGGACTGCAGCAGCTCCTCGCGGGCCAGTTCAATTTCGCGTCGTTCGGTGACATCCGGACTGCTGCCGGCCAGGCCGATGAAGCGGCCCATCCGCGAAAAACGCGGGCGGGCGTTCATCTCCAGCCAGCGCCACTGGCCATCCGCGCGCCGCGCACGCACCAGCGCGTGCATCGAACGCTGCGCCTTCAGCGCTTCCTGCAGTTCGTATTCGAACACGGACGCGTCATCCGGATGCACGAGACCGCGCCAGACATCTTCCGGCACACGCGTTTCATCACCACCGAAGAACTCGCTGAAGGCACTGTTGACGAAACGCGCATGGCCGCGCTCATCGAGCACCCACACCGGCATCGGCAGGCCGTCGGCCAGCGCGCTGAAACGGGCTTCGCTTTCGCCCAGCTCCACTTCCATCTGCTTGCGCGCGGTGATGTCGAAGAACAGGATGCCGACCTTGTCTTCTCCCGGCCGCCCCACCCGCACCGCGTCGACCGCGAACGAGCGGCCCAGCGCACGGGCTTCCATCTCGAACTGAGCGGGGCGGCCGCTGCGTGCGACTTCGCCATAGATACGGAACCAGTCCTGCTCGTGGTTGGGTTCCAGCGCAGTCATGCACTTGCCACGCGCGTCCTTCAGCCCAGTGTGGCGCTCGAACGCGTCGTTGACTTCGAGGAAACAATAGTCGACCGCACGATCACCCTCGAACAGCACCTGGATCACGCAGAAGCCGGCGTTGATGCGCTCAAGCACGCCACGATGCAGGTCGGGTTCTGGCGCCGGCACCAGCATCGGTGGGCGCTCCACGAGGGGCGGCAGTGTGGACAAGGGGGTCTTTGCAGGCCAGGTTGGGAGCACAGCATCTTCCAAAGGGCGTATTCACAGCGTCAAGCGCCGTCAGTCATGGTTGACGTCGATGAATTGGCGGCAACCGCTCTTGCCCACGACGCAATCGGCCATTGCGGTCGTCCGGCAGCAGGCTCACACTCGATCCGTGATCAACACCCCCCCCCAGCGCGGGGACGCAGGAGACCGTCATGAAACGCTCACTCGCGATTGCCCTGCTGGCAGGCGCCCTGGCGGCCGGTGGCGCCAATGCTGCGCCACGCACCGTGACCGATGCAGGCGCGCCGCGTGCGTTGCAGGCCGATGGACCGGTCAGCGTGAAATGGGAAGATCCGGCCAAGTTCACCGAAATACGCCAGAGCAGCAACCGCTTCGAGGCCGAACGCGGTGACTGGGTGCAGCAGCTGGCCCGCTACCTGCAGACCACCGCAGCCAAGCCGCTGCAGCCTGGGCAGACCCTCGATGTGACCCTCGTCGACATCAAGCGTGCCGGTGACTACGAGCCTTGGCACGGCCCGCGTGGCCGCGACATCCGGATCATGCGCGACATCTACCCGCCACGGATCACCCTGCAGTACACGCTGAAGGATGCCAGCGGCCGTATTGTCAGCGAGGGCGATGCGCGCCTCAGCGATACCGGCTACCTGCACAACGTGGGACTGAAGAGCGACAGCGATCCACTGCGCTACGAGAAGCGCCTGATCGATGACTGGGTGAAGCGCCAGCTGGCCAGTCAGGCGACCGCCGCGCGTTAGGTCCCCCGGCAGGTGTCGACCTTGGTCTACACGCATTCACGGCGCCGATCGAGGTCGGCCGCTACCGGTGCCGAGCGCGGGCTCGGCGCTACACGTACACCTTCGCCACGCGCTTGACCGCGCACGGCAGCTGGTAGGCGCTCACGCCACAGCGCGGCGCCAGCTCCGACAGGGTCGGCGCAGAACCCCACAGTTCCACCACGCTGCCGATGCCGGCCTGCGCATGCGCGGTCAGGTCCACCGTCAGCATGTCCATCGACACGCGCCCGATCAGCGCACCGGGCTGGCCGTCGATCAGCACCGGAGTGCCGTTTGGAGCGAACTGCGGATAACCGTCGGCATAGCCGAGTGCAACCACACCCACGCGGGTGCGCGCCTTGGCCACGAAACGCGCGCCATACCCCACCGGTTCACCGGCTTCGATCCAGCGCTCGGCGATCACCTTCGACTGCATCGTCATCACCGGGCGCAGCCGCTCGGTCAACACGGTGTTGTCCGGCAGCGGGTTGGCGCCGTACAGCATCAGGCCCGGGCGCACCCAATCACTGCGCACATCCGGCCAGCCCAGCAGCGCAGGCGAGTTGCACACGCTGGTCTCGCCTGCCAGTCCATCAATGGCGCGGGCGAAGGTCGCCGCCTGTTCGTGGGTGCGTTCGCTGTCCAGCTCGTCGGCACGCGCCAGGTGGGTCATCAGCACGATGCGCTCGACCTGCGGCAGCGCCGACAGGCGCGCGTGCGCCGCGCGGAAACTGTCCACGTCCAGGCCGAGGCGGTGCATGCCGCTGTCCAGCTTCAGCCACACCGTCAACGGGCGCGGGCTGTCGAACGCCGCCAGTGCCTCCACTTGCCACGGTGAACCGACGGCGAACCAGAAGTCATGCTCGGCCACCAGCGTCATGTCGCTCGGCTCGAAGATGCCTTCCAGCAGCAGGATCGGCGCACGGATGCCGGCCTGGCGCAGCTCCAATGCCTCTTCGATGGTGGCTACGCCGAAGCCATCGGCCTCGCCTTCCAGCGCCTGCGCACAGCGCACCGCGCCATGCCCATAGGCGTCGGCCTTGATGATCGCCAGCGCCTTGCCACCGCCCAGTTCACGGGCGAGGCGGTAATTGCTGCGCAGGGCGCCCAGATCGATCAGCGCGCGGGCAGGACGCATGTGCGGTTCTCGTGTTGCGGCGCGTGACCGTACTGGCCGTAGCGGAAAATATCCAGGCCTTCGGTGCTGATCTGCGGCTGTCGCGCGCTCATCAGGTCGGCAAGGTAGCGGCCCGAGCCGCAGGCCATGGTCCAGCCCAGCGTGCCGTGTCCGGTGTTGAGGTACAGGTTGCGGAACGGCGTGGCGCCGATCACCGGCGTACCGTCCGGCGTAGCCGGGCGCAGGCCGGTCCAGAACTGCGCGCGCGACAGGTCGCCGCCCTTCGGATAGAGATCCCTGACCACCAGTTCCAAGGTCTCGCGGCGGCGCTGCGACAGGGACAGGTCGAAGCCGGCCACTTCGGCCATGCCACCGACACGGATGCGGTCGTCGAAGCGGGTCACCGCCACCTTGTAGCTCTCATCGAGGATGGTCGAGGTCGGTGCCATCGCCGGGTCGGTGATCGGCAGGGTCAGCGAATAGCCCTTCAGCGGGTACACCGGCAGGCGCATCCCCAGCGGTGCGACCAGCGCTGGCGAGTAGCTGCCAAGCGCGACCACGAAGCGGTCGGCGGTTTCCAGCTTGCCGTCGATGCGCACGCCGGTGATGCGGTCGCCATCGAACTCCAGGCCGGTGATGTCCTGGTCGAAGCGGAATTCAACGCCGGCATCCATGCACAACTGCGACAGCCGGCGGGTGAACAACTGGCAGTCGCCGGTCTGGTCACGCGGCAGGCGCAGCGCGCCGACCAGGCCATCGACATGGGCCAGGGCCGGTTCGGCCTGGATGATGCCGGCGCGGTCCAGCACCTCGTACGGCACGCCGTACTGGGCCAGGATCTCGATGTCCTGCGCCGAAGCATCCAGCTGCTGCTGGGTGCGGAACAGCTGGGTGGTGCCAAGGTCGCGGCCTTCGAATTCGATGCCGATCTGCGCGCGCAGCTCGTTCAGGCAGTCGCGGCTGTACTCGGACATGCGCACCATGCGCGCCTTGTTGATCGCATAACGCTCGTGGGTGCAGTTGCGCAGCATCTGCCACAGCCAGCGGTACTGGGCCAGGTCCATGCCCGGGCGGATCGCCAGCGGCGCGTGCTTCTCGAACAGCCAGCCGATGGCCTTCTTCGGCACGCCCGGGGCCGCCCACGGCGAGGTGTAGCCGAACGACAGCTGGCCGGCATTGGCGAAGCTGGTTTCCAGCGCCGGGCCGGGTTGGCGGTCGATGACCGTGACTTCAAACCCGGCCTGTCGCAGATACCAGGCACTGGTGGTACCGATCACGCCGCTGCCGAGAACTAGGACTCGCATGGGACTTCTCCAACCCGATCATTCCCTGCACTGGAGCGCACAGGGACCATAATTGGGGAAGTATAGACAGCCATTCCCAGTTGATTTGCCTGTTTTGAAATCAACCGGCAGGATGTTCCACTTCAATTCACTCCCGAAGGTTGACGGTCATGGCCACCCGGATCCGCGAACTGGACAAGATCGACCGCAAGATCCTGCGCATCCTGCAGGCCGAGGGCCGCATCTCCTTCACCGAACTGGGCGAGCGGGTGGGCCTGTCGACCACCCCGTGCACCGAGCGCGTGCGCCGGCTGGAGCGCGAAGGGGTGATCACCGGCTACCACGCCCACCTCGACCCGGCCGCAGTTAAAGCGAGCCTGCTGGTGTTCGTGGAGATCAGCCTGGCGTACAAATCCGGCGACATCTTCGAGGAGTTCCGGCGCGCCGCGCTGAAGCTGCCCAACGTACTGGAATGCCATCTTGTATCGGGCGACTTCGATTACCTGCTGAAGGCGCGGATCAGCGAGATGGCCTCCTACCGCAAGCTGCTCGGCAGCACGCTGCTGACACTGCCGCATGTACGTGAGTCGAAGAGCTACATCGTGATGGAAGAAGTGAAGGAAACACTGAGCCTGCCGATTCCGGACTGAGGCTGCTGCTGGGTGGGGCCAGATCCCGTACAGCGGGCTCTGACCCCGATCATGGCGACAGTCAGCGCTGCTGCGGATGCTTATGCGGGCGCTGTTCCTGCTGCCTGCCGCCCTTGTGCTGCTGCGGCTCCATCTGCTGTTGCTGCTGTTGCTGCTGCGGGTTGCGGCCCTGCGGTTCCTTGCCGGGATGACGGTTCTGCTGGTTTTTCATGGTCGCGATCCAGTGGACGAAGGACATGCGGCGGCGGGATGCCGGCGCAGGGCCACGGTGGCCCCGGAACGGTTAATCGCAGGCGAAAAAGCAGTGATCGGCTGGACGCTGTTTTCGCGCGTTCAGCCCGCTCAGGCCAGCCAGCAGCCAACCTTGGTGGCACCAGGGTTCAGCGCTTGATCTGCTGGCCATCGCCGGCCGGCACGCTGTCGTAGTAGCGGCCGGTGCGCGAGTCGAACACGCGGTTCGGGCCGGCCGGGCGCACGCCGGGCACGATGCGGCCGTTGCGGTCGTAGACCTTGTCGGCCGGCCTCGGTGCTGGCGGCGGCGTGATCTGGGCCGGACCGGTGGACTTGATCGGCTGCGCCCGTTGCGGCGTAGGCAGCAACTGCGGCTGCGGCCGGGCCGCCTGAGGCGGTGGCGCCACCGGCTGCGGCGCCACGGTGGTCGCGCTGCGGGTGGCCGTGGGGTCGGGGGTGGGCACCTGGGCCAGCGCCAGTGCCGGCAACAGGGCGATCAACAGCAGGGGAAGGGTCGGCTTCATGGCACGCTCCGGCGTCTATGACACCCACCTTGCTCCCGCGCCCGTGTGCCACCCATGAACGGCCATCACACTTGCAAGCGCGCGCCGGCACCCCCACGTTTTCCGGCATCCCCAGGCCATCGACCCACGGAGCGCCGCCATGACCGCCTTCGACCTGACGCCCCCCACCGCCACCCAGACCGAGGCCCTGGTCGCCGGCCTCAGCAGTGAGGAACGCCGCGTGCTGTTGCAGCACGGCACCGAAGCGCCGTTCTGCGGCGTGTTCCTCGACAACAAGCGCGAGGGCGTCTACTGCTGCCGGCTGTGCGCGCTGCCGCTGTTCCGCTCCAGCACCAAGTTCGATTCCGGCACCGGCTGGCCCAGCTTCTTCGCCCCGTTCGACCCGGCGCACGTGCGCGAGATCCGCGACACCAGCCACGGCATGGTCCGCACCGAGATCACCTGCGCGCGCTGCGGCAGCCATCTGGGCCACGTGTTCCCCGACGGTCCGCCGCCCACCTACGAGCGCCACTGCCTGAACTCCGTCTCACTTTCCTTCGTCGGCAATGGCGAGCCCTGGCCCGATCCGTTGCAGCGTGGCGGCGCGGAAAGCGGCGTGGCCGGCTGAAACACCCCGCTGACCGATTTCACAGAATTCCCTCTTCAGAAACCCGGGCGACGGGCCGACAAGGAGATATCCCCTCTCCCTGCGTCGCCCCATGCTCATCATCGTTGGATTCCTGGTCGTCATCATCAGCGTGATCGGGGGCTACCTCGGTGCCCACGGCCGCCTGGGCGCCCTCTGGCAGCCCTACGAGCTGGTCATCATCGGCGGCGCCGCGCTCGGCGCGTTCCTGGTCGGTACCCCGGGCAAGACGGTCAAGCAGACCCTGCAGGCCATGGTCGGCGTGTTCAAGGGCCCGCGCTACAAGCAGCAGGATTACATCGATGTCCTCAGCCTGCTCTATGAACTGCTCAACAAGGCGCGCCGCGAAGGCTTCATGGCACTGGAAGACCATGTCGAACGCCCGGCCGAGAGCGCCCTGTTCGCCAACTACCCCAAGGTGCAGGCCGACCACCACCTGATCGACTTCATCACCGACTGCCTGCGCCTGATGATCGGCAGCAACATCGAGCCGCACGAGCTCGAGCCGCTGCTGGAGCTGGAACTGGAGAAGCACCACGCCGAGGCCATGGCACCGTCGCAGGTGCTGACCAAGGTCGCCGACGGACTGCCCGGTTTCGGCATCGTCGCGGCGGTGCTGGGCATCGTCATCACCATGGGTTCGATCGGCGGCGACATCGTCGAGGTCGGTGGCCACGTGGCCGGTGCGCTGGTCGGCACCTTCCTCGGCATCCTGCTGGGCTATGGCTTCGTCGGCCCGATGGCCGCCGCCATGGAAGCGCGCGCCGAGCAGGACAGCCGCATCTACGAATCGGTCAAGACCGCCCTGCTTGCCTGCCTGCGCGGTTACAACCCGAAGATCGCGCTGGAATTCGCCCGCAAGACGCTACCGTCGAACGTGCGCCCGGCCTTCTCCGATTTCGAGCAGCACCTGAAGACGGTCAAGTAAGCCATGGCCGAGAACAAGCCCACCGTCATCGTCCGCCGGGTCAGGAAGGCCGGCCACGCCGCTCACCACGGAGGGTCGTGGAAGGTGGCCTATGCCGACTTCGTGACCGCGATGATGGCCTTCTTCCTGGTGCTGTGGCTGATGGCCACCACCAACAAGAACGACCGCGCCGCCATTTCCGAGTACTTCCGCAACCCGAGCCCGCTGAGCGGGCAGAGTGCCACGCCGGCACCCGGCATGGCCGGCCCGGGCGGCGCCAGCACATCGATGATCAAGCTGGGCGGTGCCACCGACATCTCGCGCGGCAGCAGCAACGATCCCTTCCAGAACCAGAAGGAAGCGGTGCCGCAACCGGTGGACCAGCAGCAGCGCGACAAGCAGCAGCTGGAAGCACTGATGAAGGAGCTGCAGGAAGCGATCAGCCGGAGCCAGGCACTGGAACCCTTCAAGGACCAGCTGCTGCTGGACCTGACTCCGGAAGGCCTGCGCATCCAGATTGTGGACAAGCAGAACCGGCCGATGTTCGACCTCGGCAGCGCTACGCTGAAGCCGTACACGCAGCAGATCCTGCACGAGCTGGCCAACTACCTGAACCACGTGCCGAACCGGATCAGCCTGACCGGTCATACCGACATCACCGCCTATTCGGCCGCGCGCGGCTACGGCAACTGGGAACTGAGCGCTGACCGCGCCAACGCTGCGCGCCGTGCACTGGTGGACGGCGGCCTGGAGGACAGCAAGATCACCCGCGTGGTCGGCCTGTCCTCGTCAGTGCTGTTCGACAAGGCCGACCCGCAGAACCCGATCAACCGCCGCATCAGCATCGTGGTGATGACCAAGGCCGCCGAGGAGGCAGCGCTGGCGGGTGCCGGCCCCCAGGTGGGGCTGTCGGCGCCCACCGCCGACCCGGACGTGCAGGCCGCGCAGGGGCAAGCGGAATAAGCTGTGGGTGCGCGCCTTGGTCCGAATCCACAGGGCCATGCCGGGCGAGCGCACCACGCCGCACCCGCTACAATGGCGGTCTTTCCGTTTCCAGGTGATCTCACCCCCATGTCCCAGAACTCCAAGGCCAAGCGCGACAAGCGCAAGAAGCAGCAGGGCAAGCGCCCGTTCCTCCGCCTGAACGCGCAGCAGCAGGTGCAGAACCATGCCGTGCTGACCAACGAAGACGGCCAGGTGGTGGCGGCCATCGGCCTGCAGGGCCGTGAGTGGCTGCTGGCCATCGGCGGCCAGACCATGGGCAACGCCGAGAACCCGGTGCCGATGCTGGCCATGCTCAAGCACCTGGCCAACGTGCAGGAGAAGGAAGGCCGCAGGGTCAACCTGGAGTACTCCGAACTGCTGCAGAAGCTGCTGGACACCCTGGCGGCCGAATCCGAGCAGACCGCCGACGAATACCTGGACAAGCTGGTGTCCGAGTTCGAGACCGTGGAAGCCGAAGAAGGCGAAGAAGCCGCCGAAGGCGATGTGGTTGAAGCTGCTGCCGACGCCGAGGCCGCCCCGGCCGCTGACAGCGACAGCAAGCCGCAGGCCTGAACCGGCCGCGGCGGTGACGGTCTACGTCGATGACGCAGTGCATCCCTGGCGCGGACAGCGCTGGGCGCACCTGATGGCCGACACCCTGGCCGAGCTGCACGCAATGGCCGCGCAGCTCGGCATTCCACCGCGCGCCTTCCAGAACAAGGCCAGCGGCGCCCACTACGATGTCACTGCCGGGCTGCGCGCACAGGCCATTGCGCTCGGCGCCCGGGCGATCTCACGGCACACCGACCGCGAGCTGGTCAAGGCGGTGATTGCCAACGCCCGGGCGCAGTACCGGCCGTAGGCCGCGCCGCGGGTTCGCCGGCCACCAACCGGCACCGACCGGGTAGAGTCGACTGTCAGTCGACTGCTCTCCCATCCGGCCGCGAGAACCCCGCGCTGCGCGCGATAGTCGACCAACAGTCGACTCTACCCCGTCGGGTCGTCCCCGGCGGATCAACCCGTCAGGCCGCGCCCAGCAGGTCGTCCCCGCCGGGTCGTGCCTGGCGGATCGGCCCATCGCTCAGAACGGGTCGCTGCCCAGCCGGATTTCCACGTTCAGCAGCGAGCACAGCGCAAGCATCGCGTCATCGTCGCGGGTCAGCGCCATCACCCCGGTAAAGCCATCACTGCCGGCATCCACGCTCCACAGCGTGTAGTTGTGCTCGCGCAGGCGGTCGAAGGCGGTGGCCATCAGCTGCACGCCGTCCAGGCCTTCGGCAAAGTCCTCGTCGTCCAGGTCGCCACCCCAGTCCAGCTGCAGGTTGAAGCGCGCCGACAGCTCGTTCACCGCCGACTGCAGCGACTCCAGGTCCTCGCGCTCCACATCGAAACCGGACTGCCAGGCGATGGCGGTGAACAGCGCCGGCAGCCAGTCGCTGTCCGCTTCCAGCGGCTGACCGTCCTCGGCCAGGTGCTCGCGCCAGCGGTTGAACTGCTGCAGGGCCAACTCTTCGTCACCCGGGTTGATCAGCACCAGCAGGTTCCAGACCCGCGCCTCGAAGCCCTCCTCGTCGAAGTCGTGGATGTCTTCCTCGAAGTCGAAATAGTCGCTGTTGTCGGGCATGGCGGAACGTCCTCTGGGGCAGGTCGGCATTCTACGGTTTATCCTGTGCCGCTGAAGCCGGCCTTGGTGGCCGTCACTGTGAATGAAGCGATGAGCGATACCCCTCCCGACCACCTGGCGATCAACCCGGCCAGCCCCTTCCATGATGCGCAGGCGCTGGAGCGCGGCGTTGGCGTGCGTTTCAACGACATCGAGCGCGACAACGTCGAGGAATACTCGGTCAGCGAAGGCTGGATCCGCGTGCAGGCCGGCAAGGCCCGTGACCGCCGCGGCAACCCGATGACGATCAAGGTCAAGGGCAAAGTCGAGGTGTATTTCCTGGACCAGAAGCCGGAATAAGCACGGCTCCCCGATCCTGGGGTCAGATCCCTTTCCTGCGGAAAGGGATCTGACCCCGATCAACGCGGACCGAGGTCCGTACCCACCCGGGGTACACGGTCATTCGCGCTTGCGCGATTCCAGCAGGTCCAGGTTGCGGATCAGGCGCCGCGAGATCTCATCGGAGATCACCCCGCGCCGGGTCAGCCGGAACAGTTCCTCGCGCTCGGCGTTGAGGCCGGCGCTGCGCAGCTGGCGGTAGCCCAGCTCCATGCGCCGCACCTTCTCCGGGTCTACGTCGGGCCCGTCGTTGTCCTTCTCCAGGTGCCGCTGGTACAGCAGGCTCACCCGCGAGGCGGCATCGTTGTACAGCTGCACGTTCTCGGTGTTCTGGTTCATCACCAGCTGCTGGCGCATGCGCTCGACCCCGGCCAGCGCCGCCTTCGACGACAGCCGGCGCGCCAGGTCCTCTTCCTTGCGTTCACCCGAATCGGCCGGCAGCTGCAGGCCCTTCAGCAGCTGCGGCAGCGCGATGCTGGCGCCGAGCAGCGAGAACAGGATCACCGAGGCGGCCAGGAAGATCACCAGGTCACGTGCCGGGAACGCACTGCCATCAGGCAGGAACAGCGGCAGGGTCAACACGCCGGCCAGGGTGATCGCACCACGCACGCCGGCCACCGAGGTCGCCACCACGATGCGCCAGTTCGGCGCTTCGCCCCGCTCCAGTCCGCGGCGGCGCGCGCGCAGCAGGTTCCAGCGCAGCGACAGCCACACCCACAGCAGGCGCAGCACCACCAGCGCCAGGTTGATCACCACTACGTACACCAGCAGCCACCACGCGCTCTGGTGGCCGGTCTCGTTCATGGTGGTGGTGGCACGTTCGACAATACCGGGCAGCTGCTCGCCCAGCAGCACGAACATGATGCCGTTGAAGCTGAACTGCAGCATGTTCCAGACCCCGGCACGCTGCACGCGCATGCTGCCGGAGACGCGGCCGGTCAGCTCGACGTAGCTCATCGCGATACCGGCGGCGACCGCGGCGAGGATGCCGGAGGCGTGGATCTCTTCGGCCAGCAGGTAGGCCGCGAACGGAATGAGCAGGTTGACCAGCATCGCCGCGCCCGGCTCCTCGCCGAAGCGGCGCCACAGCCAGCGCTGGAAGGTCGACACACCAAGGGTGACCGCCACGCCCACCGCAAGGCCGGCCACGGCCACCCACACGAAGGTCAGCGAGGCCGTGGCCAGCGAGAACGTGCCGGTCATCACCGCAGCCACCGCGAAGCGGAAGCAGACCAGGCCCGATGCATCGTTGAGCAGCGACTCGCCTTCCAGGATGTGCATCAGGCGCTTGGGAATCGGCGCCTTGGAGGCGATCGCACCCACTGCCACAGGATCGGTCGGCGACACGATCGCCGCCAGCGCGAAGCACACCGCCAGCGGCATCACAGGAATCAGCCAGTGGATCAGGAAGCCTGCGCCGATGACGGTGAACACCACCAGGCCGAACGCCAGTTCGAGGATCGCGCCCTTGTCGCGGAACAGGCCCTGCTTGGGAATGCGCCAGCCATCCAGGAACAGCAGCGGCGGCAGGAACAGCAGGAAGAACACTTCCGGCTCTAGCGCGTGGCCGCGGTTGAATACCCCGGCAATGACCGCGCCCAGGCCGATCTGCACCAGCGGCAGCGGCAACGAGAACGGCAGGACGCGAACCAGGTAGCCGCTGGCGACAACGGCCACCAGCATCGCCAGGACGACTTCAATGGTATGCATGCTTCTTCCAGGAAGCGGCGCGTGGGGCGGCTTGAAGGCCAGCGCCGGAAACCCGGAAAAAACTACCACATGCGGCCACGACCGCAACGGCCGGGGCCGTCGCGCGTCAGCCCCGGCTCATGCCCCGTCGAAGCGGTACAGGTCCATGGCCAGGAAGCCAGCGTCGATGCCGGCATCGATGCGACGCGCACCGAAGCCGCCCTCGCCGGCCGCGCCCATCGCGAAGAACAGCGGCAGCAGGTGTTCGTCGGTCGGGTGCGCGCGCTCGGCGAATGGCGCCTGCCGGCGGTAATCCAGCAGGGCCTGGCGGTCATCAGCGGCCAGCCGCTGCTCCACCCACTCGATGAAGGGCCGCACGTATGGCGCTTCCTTGCCGTCCTGGTAGTCGCCCCAGTCGTGCAGGTTGTGGGTGATGCTGCCCGAGCCGACCAGCAGCACGCCTTGTTCGCGCAGTGGTGCCAGCGCGCGGCCCAGCGCGAACTGATGCTCGGGGCCGAGCAGCGGCTGGATCGACACCGGCACCACCGGGATGTCGGCCTGCGGGCGCAACAGCCGCAGCGGTACCCACGCGCCGTGGTCGAGGCCACGCTGCGGGTCGATGGCCACTGGCAGTCCTGCGGCGGCGATGCGGCCGCCCACTTCTTCGGCCAGTGCCGGGTCGCCCGGCGCCGGGTACTGCAGTTCGAACAGCGCGCGCGGGAAGCCGCCGAAATCGTGGATGGTTGGCGGCTGCGGATGCGCCCCGACCAGCGGCTGCCGGCCCAGCCAGTGCGCCGAGGCCATCACGATGGCGCGCGGCGTGGGCAGGTCGCGCGCCAGCTCGGCCAGGCGCACACCAACCTGGCCCGGATGCAGGGCAGTCATCGGCGAACCATGGGAGATGTACAGCGAAGGCAGGCGGGACATGGAATTCTCCAGTTGCAGGATCAGGCGGCGATCAGCGCGAACGCAGGGTCCACTTGCCATCGCCGACCAGGAACAGCACCACCAGCGCCAGCGCCCAGAACGCCGGGTATTCCCAGCCGCCGCCGGCATTGGCGAAACCGAAGCCGTTGGCGCCGTGCACGGTGACGATGGTGCCCAGCAGCAGCGGCACGCCGACCAGGCCCACCCAGCGTGCGTAGATGCCCAGCAGCAGCGCGACGGTGATCACCAGCTCGACGCCGATGGTGAGGTAGCCGAGCACGCCGGGCAGGCCCAGAGACTCGAAGAACGCCGCCGTACCGGCCGGGGTGAACACCAGCAGCTTGGTCAGTGCGTGGACTAGGAACAGCACGCCCAGAGCCAGGCGCAGCAGGGTGGCGCCATACGGCGCCAGCGGCGAAACAGGAGCGGTCGTGGTGTGCATGGCAAAGCACCTTGAAGGGAGCGGGCACAGGTTATTGCGCCTTCACGGACTGATAAATACGATCGTTTGACCGTATTTATTTCACAAGGCGCAACAATGGACACCCTCGAAGCGATGCGCGTGTTCGTGGCGGTGGTCGAGCGCAACGGCTTCAGTGCCGCCGCCCAAGCCCTGGACATGTCCACCGCCGGCGTCACGCGCCAGGTCGCGGCGCTGGAAAAGCGCCTGTCCACCCGCCTGCTCCACCGCACCACGCGCCGGGTCAGCCCGACCAGTGCCGGCGCCGCCTACTACGCCCAGTGCGTGCGCCTGCTGGCCGAATTCGACGCGCTGGAAGCCAGTATCGGCGCGCAGGCGCTGGAGCCTTCGGGCACGCTGCGCATCAACGCACCGGTGAGCTGGGGCATTGCCCGCCTCGGCCCGCTGCTGGCCAGCTACCGCCAGCGCTTCCCGCAGGTGGAGTTGGACCTGGCGCTGTCCGACCGGCTGGTGGACATGGTCGAGGAAGGCTACGACGTGGCCATCCGCATCACCCGCGAGCCCGGTCCCACGCTGATCGCGCGCCGCCTGGGCGAATCGCGGGTGAGCCTGTGCGCCGCGCCGGCCTACCTGGCCGCACACGGCACCCCGCAGACCCCGCAGGAGCTGCAGGCACACGCATGCCTGAGCTACAGCTACTGGGCCGCAGGCAACAACTGGCCGCTGCAGGGGCCCGGCGGTGAAGTGAAGGTGGCGGTAAGCAGCCTGCTGCACGCCAACAACGGCGACGTGCTGCGCGAAGCGGCGATTGCCGGCATGGGCGTGATCCTGCAGCCGGATTTCCTGCTGGAAGACGCGTTGGCCGATGGCCGGCTGGTGCGCGTGCTGCCCGAATGGGAGGCCGCCCCGATCGGCATCTTCGCGGTCTATACCAGCCGCAGCCACCTGGCACCGAAGGTGCGCAGTT